>NZ_CAUVXO010000406.1:2299-5284 GCF_963555865.1 Protofrankia sp. Cr1 | reverse complement strand
CGTGGGCGTCGTCGCGGGACGGGCGGTCGGTCCAGCTGGCCGCGGGGGAGAGGCGGGGCAATGCGGGTGACGGTTGACCGGAGCCGGTGCCAGGGGCACGCCCTGTGCGTCCTCGCCGCGCCGGACCTGTTCGACCTGGACGACGTGGACAGCCACGCCTATGTCCGGGTGGATCCGATGCCGGCCAGCGCGGGTGAGGCGGTTCATTCGGCTGCGCAGAACTGCCCCGAGCAGGCCATCTCCGTTGCCGACTGACGTTTCTGGGAGTGACATGAGCACTGAGGCCACCACGCCGCCGGTCTTCTGCGCCGCGCACCTGCTCGGTTCGTGGGACGAACGCCATCCCCAGGGTGCGTTCGTCGAACTGGCCGGGCAGGACGCACCGGTGCGCCCGGACGGGACACTCGTGGTTGCCCGTCGCGAGGAGATGGCGGAGTTCCTACGCCACCCGGCGGTCCGGGCGACCGACGGCGTGCATTACAACATGGGCGCCCAGCGACCACTGATCCCGTTGGATCTCGACGGCGACCTACACCGCAAGTACCGCCGGTTGTTAGACCCGCTCTTCACCCCCAAACGGGTCGCGCGGCTCGAGGAGACGATCCGGGCCCGGACCAACGCCCTGATCGACGAGTTCGCCGACAAGGGCGAGGCGGAGCTGATGTCCGACCTGTGCGCGACGCTGCCGACGCACATCTTCATCGACCTGCTCGGCCTGCCCACCGACGATCTGCCGATCTTCCTGGAGTTCAAGGAGGCGGTCGTGCGCCCGCAGGGCGCGACCCTCGATGAGAAGCAGGCCACCATGCGTGCGGCGGGCGAGCGGATGTACGCCTACCTCGCGAAGGTCCTTGACGAACGCCGCGCCCAACCTCCGTGTGACGATCTCATCGGCGGCTTCCTGACCGTCGAGGTGGACGGCGACCGGCTGTGCGACGCTGAGATCGTCGATATCTGCTACCTGCTGGTGATTGCCGGTCTTGATACTGTCACCTGCTCGTTGTCGTGCATGTTCGCGTGGTTCGCCGAGCACCCGGACGAGCGGCGCCAGGTGATAGCGGACCCCGCGCTCCTGGGCAAGGCGATCGAGGAGCTGATGCGCTTCGAGTCGCCGGTGCCGGTCGGCCACCGCTGGGTGACCGAGGACATCGAAGTGGCGGGCCGCCGGTTCCCGGCCGGATCCATGGTCGAGGTGGTGTGGGCGGCGGCGAACGTCGACCCGGCCGCGTTCCCCGACCCGATGACCGTCGACTTCGCTCGCCCCCACAACGCGCACGTCGGCTTCGCGGCCGGACCGCACCGTTGCCTGGGTTCCAACCTCGCCCGCCTTGAGCTCCGGGTGGCGTTGGAGGAGTTCCACACGCGCATTCCCGAGTACGAGATCACCCCCGGCGAGCAGGTGCTCTACACGAACTACGGCGTGCGCGCCGCCATCCATCTGCCGATCAGTTTCCCTGCCACCGTAATGTCTGGAGAAGCACACGATGCCTGATTTCACGCCGCTTGATTTCGAACCCGAGGGCCGGCTCTACATCGACGGGGAGTTCCGTGAGGCGGCCGCCGGCGGGCGCTTCGACGTCATCAGCCCGAGCGACGAGTCCGTCGTGGGCACCGCGGCGGATGCGCAGCCCGAGGACGTCGCCGCCGCTGTGGGTGCCGCGCGGCGCGCGGCCGACGAGACCACGTGGGCCACCGACCACGCCTTCCGTCAGCAGGTCCTGCGCCAGTTACAGGACGCCCTGCGCAAGGAGGCACTGGCGGCCAAGCAGGTCCAGATCGCCGAGGCGGGCACACCCGCTTCGAACATCGGTGCGCACATCGACGTGATGACCAGCGACATGACCTACTTCAACGACCTGATCGGCCGCTTCCCGTGGGAGACCGACGTCGGCATGCACACGGGCGTCGGCCTGCCGAGCAACCGCCGCGTCCGCTATGAGCCGTATGGCGTGGTCGGGGCGATCACGCCATGGAACGCGCCGTTCATGACCGACATCTGGAAGATCCAGCACGCCCTGGCCACGGGTAACACCGTGGTGCTTAAGACGGCCCCGGACACGCCGTTGACCGGCGCGTTCATCGCCAGAGTGGCGCACGAGCACACCGATCTGCCGCCGGGCGTGCTCAACGTCGTCAGCTCGCTGGACAAGGCCGTGGCGGGCGAGGCGCTGACGGGCGACCCGCGGGTGGACATGTATCACTTCACCGGCTCGCCCGGCGTCGGTCAGCGGATCTACGAACGTGCCGCGGTCGGCATCCGCAAGGTCTGTCTGGAACTCGGGGGGAAGTCTGCGAATATCATCCTGGACGACGCCGATCTGGCCGTCGCCCTGCCGATGACGATCGGTATGTGCATGAGCAACAGCGGCCAGGGTTGCGCGCTCGCGACCCGGCTCGTCGTCCACGCCTCGCGCTACGACGAGGTGCTCGGCGCGCTGACCGCGGCGATCGGCGCCCTGCCGTGGGGGGATCCGACCGACCCGACCAACGTCGTCGGGCCGATCATCAACGGTGCCCAGGTCGCGCGGATGGAAGGCCTGGTTGACCGGGCGCGCGCGGCCGGCGCGCGGGTGCTCGTCGGCGGCCGGCGGGGTGATTCGCCCACCGGCGGCAGGGGCTTCTGGTACGAGCCGACGGTGGTCGCGGACGTCGACGAGAACGCCGAGATCGCGCAGTACGAGGTCTTCGGCCCGGTGCTGACCGTGGTGCGCTACGACGGCGATGACGATGAGGCGGTCCGGGTGGCGAACAACTCCCGGTACGGGCTCTCGGCCTACATCCAGACCTCCGACCCCGAGCGGGCCTGGCGGCTCGCGAACCGCATGAAGGCCGGGACCGTCAACATCGGGCCTTCGTTCTATCTCTCGCCGGACACCCCGTTCGGCGGGTACGGCATCAGCGGTGTCGGGCGCGAGCATGGCGAGGACGGATTCCGCGAGTACTTGCAGGCCAAGACGATCGCGACCCCGGCGACAGGGGCATAAG
>NZ_CAUVXO010000406.1:0-1850 GCF_963555865.1 Protofrankia sp. Cr1 | reverse complement strand
AGCGCCCGGCAATAGGGGACGCGGCGTCGCGGGGCTGGGGCACGCACCTCGCGTCGTTGTCGTCGGTCGACACCCAACACCAGGGTGCCTTCCTCCTCCGCCTCGCGATCTACGCGCCCCAGCCCCGCTCCTTGATCCACGCCCCTATTACCGGGCGCTCTAAGCGGTACCGGACGGCTCCCGGTCTCCGACCCTCGACATGCCCGGTGGGCTCCCGCCCGATCGTCCGCCGGAGAGACATTCGCCATTGCTGATACTCCGACGCGTCCGTCTCGGTCAGAGGGTTGGGTGCCGGGGCGGTCGCCGTCGTGGGCCCGACGGGATGGACACGCCACGAGCGACCGCATCAGCGGTCGAGTTTATGCATGCACAGTCAGGAAACCGACCAGGGGAGATGTGGTTGAGCGTCCGACCCCGATCCCCCGGCGGCCGACGGCCTGGGGCGGAGGGCGTGCGCCTGGTGCTCACCTTGATCAATGTGGATGTACCGTCTCCGGCGGTCCGTAGCGCGGGCTCGGCACAAGGAGGTCCGAATCGTGACAGACCTGTACTGGGATCCGTTCGACACGGTGCTCGATGTAGCCCCGCACCCGCTCTGGCGTCGGATGCGCGACGAGGCGCCGGTCTACCGCAACGAGAAATTCGACTTCTTCGCCCTCTCCCGGCACGCGGACGTCGATGGGGCACACCTCGACCCCGCGACCTACAGCTCCGCCTACGGCACGGTCCTGGAGCTGATGGGGCCAGAGCCCATGCAGACCGGTCACATGATCTTCATGGACCCGCCGGCGCATACAACCCTGCGGGTGCTGGTCTCCCGTGCCTTCACCCCCCGTCGGGTCTCCGCGCTGGAGCAATACGTCCGCACGCTGTGCGCCGAGCTTCTCGACGCACAGATCGGCGGCGGCGGGTTCGACTACGTCCAGGACTTCGCCGCTCAGCTCCCCTCGCTGGTCATCTCAGCGCTGATGGGGGTCGATCCGGCCGACCGTGAGGAGGTGCGTCACACGATCGATGAGACCTTCCACATCGAGGAAGGCAAGGGCATGATCAACGACGTCTCCTTCGCCGCCCAGATCAAGCTGCACACCTACTTCACCGAGCAGATCGACCTGCGGCGCAAGGCCCCGCGAGACGACATGATGACCGCACTCGTCGAGGCCGAGGTCACCGCCGCGGAGGGCGCCCGCCGGCTCACCACCTCCGAGGCGGCCGACTTCGCGCACCTGCTCGTGGGCGCCGGCACCGAGACGGTCGCCCGACTGCTGGGATGGGCCGCTGACCTGCTGGCCGCTCATCCCGACCAGCGCGCGCTCCTGGCCGCCGACCCGTCCCTGGTGCCGAACGCCGTCGAGGAGACCCTGCGCTACGAGGCCCCCTCACCCGTCCAGGGCCGCGTCAACACCCGGGACGTCGAACTGCACGGCACCACCATCCCCGCCAAATCCAAGATTTTGCTGCTCACCGCCGCGGCTGGCCGGGACGAACGCAAGTACCCCGACGCCGACCGTTACGACGTCCGCCGCCGTTTCGACAGCCACGTGTCCCTCGGCCACGGCATCCACTTCTGCCTTGGTGCGGCGCTCGCCCGGCTGGAAGGGCGCATCGCGCTGGAGGAAACCCTGAGCCGCTTCCCGACCTGGGATGTCGACCACGACCGCGCCGTCCGACTACACAACCAGCACCGTGCGTGGTTACAAACGGCTACCGATTGTTATCTGAACGCGATCGTTTGGGTCTGTCAACAGCCTAACGGGCCGGCGGGATGTTCTGGTTGACGTGGAAGTGATTTCCGGGGTCGTACCGGGCCTTGACCTCGGCGAGCCGGTCATAGTTGCCGCGGTAGGAAG
>NZ_CAUVXO010000405.1:0-4851 GCF_963555865.1 Protofrankia sp. Cr1 | reverse complement strand
GGGATCATTGATGATCAAGCCTGCCCGCATCTTCGATCGTGACTTCGAGTGGCAACAGCTGGCAGCCTTTGCCGCACGCGACCGGGGACAACCACGGCTGGGCGTGGTCAGTGGACGCCGTCGCCAGGGCAAGACTTTCCTGATCGAGGCACTGGCTCGCGAGACAGGGGGAATGTACTTTGGAGCCACCCAGGCGACCGAGACGGAATCGCTCCACCTCTTTGCCGAAACCCTGGCCGAGTACGTGCAAGCGCCCGTGCCGCCGCGCTTCGTCAGCTGGGACGAGGCGGTCACCTACCTGTTCGCGGTGGCTGGTAGCAGGCCGGGGCCGGTCGTCATCGACGAGTTCCCCTATCTGAGCGCGGCGTCGCCGGCACTCCCGTCGATTCTCCAGCGGGAGATCGATCGGGCGGTGGCGCGGGCGAACAGCATCTTACTACTGCTGTGCGGCTCGGCCGTGTCGGTAATGGGAAGAATGCTGGCGGGTAGCGCTCCGCTTCGCGGGCGGGCCAGCCTTGAGCTGGTGGTACGCCCGTTCGACTATCCGTTGGCCGCTCGTTTCTGGAACATCGGCGACCCCGCGTTGGCGGTCCGGCACCACGCCGTCGTCGGCGGTACGCCGGCCTACCGCAGGTTTGTCAACGACGACTCTCCGGAGAGCCTGGCCGACTTCGACAACTGGGTGCTGCGGACGGTACTCAACCCGGCGACCCCTCTTTTCCGGGAAGCCCGCTACCTCCTCGAGGAGGAGGCCGACGTCCGGGATACGGCTTTGTATCATTCGGTTCTCGCGGCGGTGGCCGGTGGCAACAACACCCGGGGAGGAATCGCCGGTTACATCGGTCGCAAGGCCGCGGACATCGGCCATCACCTCAACGTGCTGGAGGACTGCGGGCTGCTCCGCAGGGAAGCCGACCTGTTCCGCCAGGGACGTTCGGTCTACCGGATCGCCGAACCGCTGATCGTCTTCTATCAGGTGGTCATGCGGCCCAGATGGGGGCTGTTGGAGAGCGGTCGCGCTGCGGCCGTCTGGCAGGATGCCAGGTCCCGGTTCTCCGCCCAGGTCCTCGGGCCGCACTTCGAACAGATCTGCCGCGAGTTCGCGGTCGCGGCACCTCCCGAAATCTTCGGCGGGCTGCCGGCGGAGGTCGGCGCCGGGGTCGTCGCGGACCCGGCGCACAGGACCCAGATAGGAGTCGACGTCGCCGTGCTGGCGCCCGCGAACCCGGGTGAACCGCGTCGGGTGCTGTCCCTGGGGGAGGCGAAGTGGGGTGAGGTCATGGGCGTCCGGCATGTCGAACGCCTGCGCCGGGCCCGTGAACTCCTGGCGGGTAAGGGATTCGACACCCGGGACACGGTGCTTGCCTGCTACAGCGGCGCCGGTTTCGACCCGGAGCTGCGGGCCTCGATCAGCAGTGACCAGGTATTGACCATAGGTTTGGGCGAGTTGTACAAGCCGGAGGAGTAGGTCGTTTCCGTCGTTCCGGTGACGGTTTCCGGCGTCTTCTAGTCGTCGGCGCCCCTGCGCCCACGTTATTGGAGTCGCGTCGGTGCTGCTGAACCAAGTCTTGCCGTTTAACCTCAATGCCGTTGACTTAGGGGTCTGGTAGGGGTCCGACGGCCCGGATGATCTGCATGGTTTCGGCTGGGCGGCGGATAGGTTGAGGAGGGCGTGGTCGTTGGGGGTTCCACGACAGGAAACGGGACATCTTCCGTTTGACCTGCCGGACCACGGAGCGGAGCCGGCGCGCAGGGTTGATCTCTTCTTCCAGCTCCTGGGTGAGGTGGGCGAGTTCAGCCGCAAGGCGGTGAGGGGGGAAAATTCCCCGGGAATGCGGTGACGCTGCGCCGGGCCGCCCGCAGAGTGGCGGCGAAGGACAGCCGGTCGGGATCCAGCGGCTCGCTGCGGTTCACCGCCGCGGCGTGCATCAGGACTCGCAGCCCGGTGTAGACCGCCAGGTGCGCGAAGACCTCCTGGAACACCAGCTCCGGGCTCTTGCTGGGCAGTACCGTGGCGGCGCCGATCTGGGTGGTCTTCCACTCGGCCAGGGTGTTCTCCACCTCCCACCGCTGGTCGTAGAGCACGGCCAGCTCGGCGGCCGGTGCCTGGTCGGGGTCGAGTAGGGTCGTGATGAGCCGGTAACGTGCGTTGCGGTCCTGGCCAGGCAGGTCCAGGGTGTACTCGATGACGCGGACCCGGATGTCCTGCGGCGGGCGGACGCTGCGGCCCCGGCCGCCGTGCACCGTGGACAGCCACGAGCCATCGGGAAGCACCTGTTCGACGGGGAGCTTCCAGATCCCCGGAACCCGCCACAGCAGATCGGCACCGGTGGCCGCCAGCTGGTGCCACAGATGCGTCCCGGGCAGCCCCCGGTCGGCCAGAACCAGCATCCCCGGCGTGAGCGAGCCGGCCAGGCGCTCGGCGAGTACCCGTTCCTTGACCCGGTAGGAATCCACCGTGGCATCGCAGATCACATGGGGGCCGGCCTCGACCAGCACCATCAACCGGGCCAGCGGATACCCGGTCGGGCCTTTGCCCGGCCGCGCCCTCGGCCGCCCCAGGCCGGCCTCGTTGGCCGGAGTGTCCGCGACCGCAAGCGTCGTCCCATCGATCGCCATCAGCCGCAGACCCCGCCAGAACGCCCCCGGCGTCCGCGTATCGGCCACCGCCGCCCCGGCGTGCACCAGCAACTCCCGGAACGGCTCGACGCCCAGGTTGCGCCGAGCCCGGAACACCGCGGCTTTATCCGGCACATGCCAGTCGTCCCAACCACCCTCGCGACGGGCCGGCTCGGCGAGCGTGCGCAGCACCTCCCGGTACGGCTCCGGGCAGAACAACGCCCGGCCGAGCACGAAGTACGCCGTCAGCCTTGGCGGCAGCAGCCGGACCCGTACCTCACGCTCCCGGGTCTTGGCCAGCACCACATCGATCAGTTCCGGCGGGAACACCGCAGTCAGATCCCCAAGCGCGAACCGATCAACCAGGCGAGTAGCCATCGGACATTACCTCTAGTATCCGTAGAACTACCAGCCCAGCCCAGCCCTAAGTCAACGGCATTGAGGTTAAACGGCAAGCTAAGAACGGCGCAGGGTCGTGACGGCTCGCGGGACTTGTGGGAGGTGAATGGACCGCTTTGTTACCCTGCCCCGCAGCGCCATAAGACTCCGGGGGATTGCGCCACGGCCGGAATGGGCTGTGCGCGTGAACGGATCCGAGACGGCGTCGGGGGCGGATGGAACTCTCGGATGAGGTGAGCGCGACGAACGGGACCGCGGCGCGGCTGGAGCACTTGATCCCCGGAGTCCGGGTGTTCGGGGTGACCGGCACTGAGGCGGTCGAGGTGCTCTCCGTCCGGTGGATCGGCCCGGCTGCAGTTCTCGTCGCCTACCGGGAAGCCGACGGGACGACCGGCGAGACCGGGACTCTGGTCGAGAGCATCACCGCCCGCGTGCAACGCGCCGTTCTCGCGGGGCGTGACCTCGCCACCGCCGCGGGCGAGGCGGGCTTGGAACCGGCCGACCTCGCGGACGCAGCCGACGCCTACCACCTGGCCGGAATCGCCACCCTCGAACGACCCGCCCACGCGCGATGGAACTAGGTGCACGTCCGGCCTGCAAGGTAGACCGTGCCCCGCCTGCGCAGGGAATTGGTCCCTACAGGTCTCGTCCCCATGGGTCATGCAAGTAGCGTCGAGGACCATCACCATCGACGTCGTGAGCATCACCCACCGAGCGTCCGAAGGCCACGGTGGACGCACGTGAGAGGTCGGTCGCGGATGAGGGCGGCGGTGCACGCCAGGTACGGCCCACCGGAGGTTGTGGGAATCCAGGAGGTCGACAAGCCCACGGCCGGCGCCGGTGAGGTCCTGGTCAGGGTGCACGCGGCGACGGTGAACCGCACCGACTGCGGCTACCGGGCCGCCAGACCGTTCATCATGCGGTTCGTCGCGGGGCTCACCAGGCCGAAGGCCACGATCCTCGGCAACGAGTTCGCCGGGGTGGTCGAGGCGGTCGGCACCGACGTCACCGTCTTCCGGACCGGGGACCGGGTCTTCGGCTACAACGAGGGTCCCTTCGGCACTCACGCGGAGTACCTGACCGTCCGTGCCGATGGCCCGCTCGCGCAGGTGCCGGCAGGGGTCACCTTCGAACGGGCCGCCGCCGCCACGGAGGGCGCGCACTACGCCCTGTCGTTCATCAACAGGATCCCGGTCCGGGACGGTACGCAGATCCTGGTCAACGGGGCGACTGGGGCTATCGGCTCGGCGGCGGTCCAGCTGCTGACATGTCTGGGCGCCCAGGTGACCGCGGTGTGCGGCCCGGACGGCGTCGACGCGGCGCGAGGGCTGGGCGCCGACAGGGTCATCGATCACACCACGCAGGACTTCACGCGGGACGAGCATGTCTACGACGCCGTTTTCGACGCGGTCGGCAAGAGCTCGTTCGGCCGGTGCAGGCGGCTGCTCAAGCCCCGCGGGGTGTACGCCTCGACCGAACTCGGCCGATTCGCGCAGAATCCGGTGCTCGCGATGCTCACCCCGCTGCTGCGCAGCAGGAGAGTGGTGTTCCCGTACCCGTCGATCGACAGAACGATGGTGGAGTACATCCGGGACCTGCTCGCCTCGGGGCGGTTCCGGCCGCTTCTCGACCGGCAATACCCGCTGGAGCAGATCGTGGAGGCATACCGATACGTCGAGTCCGGGCAGAAGATCGGCAACGTCGTGATCGCGATCTGGCCCCCGGAATGAGGCCCCGCGACCGGGCTGCGGCGATGGCTGACGGCGCCCGGCCTCGAGGGTTTGGGCGTCGCGGAGTACGTCGCCAGCCGGACCCCGATGCGACGTGTCGGCT
>NZ_CAUVXO010000404.1:0-4863 GCF_963555865.1 Protofrankia sp. Cr1 | reverse complement strand
CGCGTCGCCACTGCTGCCGGCGCATCCTGGCTGTTCACCAATGCCTGTAGTTCTGCCCGCGCATCCGTTGTCAGTTCCATTCATTCATTAAACACCGCAATCAACCTTTTGTAAAGTCGGTGGAATCACGAGACACTAGAGCGTGATAAGAAAAGGGCTATGTCATTCCATTGGGATATCTATGAGCGGTAGGTGAGGAGGTAGGAGCCGGCTCCGCCGACTATGCAGAGGGTGGTGCCGCCGGGATGCCAGGCGATTTTGAAGAGGGGGCTGGCGACGCGGAGAGCGCATTGGCACCGGCGGCCGGCCACCGTCCAGATCCTGATGGTCTGGTCGTGGCTTGCGGTGGCGAGTAGAGTGCCGTCCGGGGAGAACGCGCAGCCTTCCACCCAGCCGGGGTGGGCGAGCGCGGCGTGCTCGATGCCAGTAGCGACGCGCCACAGGCGGGCCGTCCGGTCGTCGCTAACGGTGGCAAAAAGGGTGCCGTCGGGGCTGAACGCGCAGTTGTTGACGGAATCTGTATGCCCTGCCAGTTCCGTCGCCACCGTACCGCCCGGCACGTGCCACAGCCGGACCACCCCATCCTTGAAGGTGGTGGCAAGGAGGCGGCTGTCTGGGGAGAACGCGCAGCTCTCCACGGGGTGGCTATGGCCGGCGAGCTCTCTATGCAGGGTACCGCTGGCGACGTGCCAGAGCCGTGCCATATGGTCGTCGCTGGTGGTCGCGAGCAGGGTGCCGTCGGGGGAGAACGCACAAGCCCGGACCCGGCCCGGGTGCTTGAGCGTCGCGGCTACGGCGCCGGTGGGCACCTGCCACAGTCTCGCTGTGCGGTCGAAGCTGGTGGTGACGAGGAGGCTACCGTCCGGAGAGAACGCGCAACTGTTCACCCTGCTCGTGTGGCCGGCCAGCACGGCCGTGGGGGTCGGGTTGGGCAGCTGCCACAGCCGCGCGACGCCGTCCTGGCCGGCGGTGGCGAGCAGGGCGCCGTCCCGGGAGAACACGCAGTTCCACATCCGGGTCGTGTGGCCGGTCGATATCACCGGTCCGGTGCCGCCTGCGAGTGGCCACAGCCGGACCGTCCCGTCCATGCTGGTGCTGGCGAGCAGGGTGCCGTCCGGGGAGAACGCACAGCCACGGGCCCCGCTGGGGTGGCCAGTCAGCGTCTCTTTCGCCGTCCCGCCGGGTAGCTGCCACAGACGAACGGTCGTGTCCTGGCCAGTGGTGGCGAGCAGGGCGCCGTCCGGGGAGAACGCACAGATGTTGACGATGTCGGTGTGCCCGGGCAGCACCCGGAGTTCCCTGCCGTCGGTGACGTTCCACAACCGTGCAGTGTGATCGTTGCCGGTGGTGGCGAGCAGGGTGCCATCGGGGGAGAACGCACAGCAACTCACCCGGCCGGTGTGGCCGGTCAGCACCTTGGCCTCCTCACCGTCGCCAGCCTTCCACAGCCGTGCCGTGCCGTCCTCGCCTGTCGTGGCGAGCAGGGTGCCGTCCGGGGAGAAAGCGCAGCCCCACACCTCGCCGGTGTGACCGGCCAGCACCCTGCGTACTTTGCTGTCGGCAACGTTCCACAGCCGTGCGGTGCCGTCCCTGCTGGTGGTGGCCAGCAGGGTGCCGTCCGGCGAGAACACGCAGCCCCACACCCAATCGGTGTGGCTGGCGAGCACGGCCTGCACGGTGCCATCGGCGACACGCCACAGGCGTGCCGTGCGGTCGTCGCTGGTGGTGGCGAGCAGGGCGCCGTCGGGGGAGAACGCGCAACCCCACAGCCCGCCGGTGTGGCCCGTGAGCACCGTCCGTTCCGTGCTGTCGGCAACGTTCCATAGCCGTGCGGTGCCGTCGTCGCTGGCGGTGGCGAGCAGAGCGCCGTCGGGGGAGAACGCGCAGCTGATCACCCCGCCGGTGTGGCCGATACCCGTCGCCGGCTGAGTAGGGTCATACCGGTCGGGGAGCAGCCAGGCCGGTTCCAGCCGTGGCCGGGCCAAGCCGTCCTGGTAGCTGCCGAGAACGGGGGCGAGGTCTGAGATGCCGTGCAGTCGGCTGGCCAGGGTCGCCCCGAGCGCGGCGGGTGGATCGACCGGGCCGAGCAGCGGCGCGGCCTGGGCGAGCACCTGCCGCAGCAGGTTCGCAGTCGGCGTGCCCGCCAAGTCCAGGTCGGCGACGGCACCCACGGCCGACCCGAACCGCCGGGTCTTGGCCTCCACCCAGCGCAGGTCGCAGGCCAAGCCGGCCACCTCGTCCAGCATGCCGGCTTCGTGCAGGTGGTAAGCCAGGAACCGCCACAGGTAACCAGCCTCTGCGGGCAGCAGCCACCACGGGGTCCGCCCCTGCGCGTCAGGTGCCGGGAGCAGGCCGGCCGTTGCGGTGACAAATCGGCGGTGTACGCCAGTCCGGGCGGTGGCGTCCCGGCGGGAGCGCAGGTAGGCGCGCATAACGTCGTGCAGGATCAGCCGCGGCCCGGGCGGGTCGAACCGGTAGTCGGCGGTCAGGCCCAGCCCGGTGAGTTCTTCGCAGAGCGGGTCGGCCAGACCGGCGGGCCACAGCAGTCGGAGCATGGCGAGCGGGATGTCCACATCCTCGGGGAAGATCGCCAGATCGAGGTAGCGGTCCCGGTCGGCGGGGTCGAGCAGGGCCAGGCTCGCCTCAACGGTGGCCGCGACCGCCTGGCTCCGGTCCGCCGGCCGGGCCGGGTCGAACGCTGCCGGCCCGGCCGCAGTCAGCCTGCGCGTGATCTCGGCGGCGGCCTGGTCCGGTGACTGGCCCCGTTCTGTCCGCCGCCGCAGTACCCCGTTGACCAGGTTCAGCAGCACCGGCCAGCGGCCCGCCGCCGCGGCCAGTTGTTCGGCTACCGCCGCAGGTATGTCGGCTACCCCATCGGTGGCGAGCGCGCGGGCCTGGTCGGCGGTCATGGTGTCGACCCGGATACGCGGGCCACCCGGGGGCAGCAGGCTGGGGATACGAGTGGTGACCAGCCGGGTGCAGATTCGGCCGCCGTAACGGAACGGGCGTAGCTGCGAGGTGTTCCACACGTCATCGACGACCAGCAGCACCGGCTCCCACTCGTCAAGCAGCCGGCCCAACTCCGCCCCGGCCGCATCCGGGTCGGAGATCGCCGGCCGGCGACCGCGCAGCGCGAACGCCAGATCGTTGACCTTCTCGGCCAGGTCCGCGCCGTGCACCTCTTGGCCCACCGTCACCCACAGCAACCCGCCCGGGTAGCGGCGGCGGGTCTCGGGTCGGTGGCACACCCAGGTCGCTAGCGTCGTCTTCCCGAACCCACCCGCCCCGGCCAGCCCGGTCGTCAGCCCCACCTCGCCCGCACCCGGCGCGGCCAGCGCGGCGACCAGCCGGCTGCCCAGTTCCGGGCGTTCGACCAACCGGTCCAGCGGCGGAGCCATCCACGGCCTCGCCGGCTCGACCCAGGGCGGTTGGAGTTGGGTGCGGGTGAGGGTAGCCAACCCTTCCCCGACCCGGGCGGCCAGGTCGTCGGGGTTGGACACCACCACGGTCACCTGCTCGTCCTGCAGCCGCTGGCGGAACCGGCCCACCCTGCGCCGGTCCAAGTCCGCCAGCGCCATCGGGACGGTGGCCGCGGTCTCGTCGAGCAGGAACACCAGTCGCGGCAGGCACACCTGGCCGGCCACGTCGAACTCGAACTCGGTGAAGGACAGCCCGTCCTCCCGGCCCGGCACCGGGGAACCGTACCGGAACCCGACCACACCCAAGTAGACGTCGCAGCCGGCCACCTCCGCCCGGCACACCTGCGGCGACTGCTGATCCCGGGCGCCGAAGTCGGCCATGTCCACCGCCACCCCGCCGGCCCGGCGCACCGCCGCACACGCCGCCTCGACGTATGACCGCTGCTGTGGGAACGCCGCCAACTCCGAGGTATGGCTGACGAACACCCGCAGCATCCGGGCCGGACCGGATCCCATGGAATGCACGCTACTCGATCGTTCAGATCCTATCTACCTGATTGCCGGGTTGGCTTTTTCGGGCAGCTCCCCGCAGGACTGCCTTTGCCGACCCGGATTGCGGAGGGGCAGACGTCCTCGGTGGAGCCGGCATAGGCCTGCTCGCCTTCCTGCCGTAGGCACGCAATGCAATCGGTGGAGCGGGCCACAGCAGGGGCAACGTCGCTTACTCCTACTCGGAACCTCGGTTGATGAAGTCCCGTTACCGGTCCCGGATATCGGGTGTGGGGGCGACGGATACCGGGTCGGCTCAGGTGCTGCGGAAGCGGTCGGTGGCCTCGAGCAGCTCGTGGACGATGCCGGGCTCGGATGCCGAATGGCCGGCGTCGGGCACGATGCGCAGGTCCGCCTCGGGGAAGGCGCGGTGCAGCGCCCACGCGCTGGTCATGGGGCAGACGACGTCGTACCGCCCCTGCACGATCACGGTGGGGATGTGCCGGATGCGCCCGACGTCGGTGAGGAGCTGGCCGTCGTGATCGAAGAACGCGCCGTTGATGAAGTAGTGGCATTCGATCCGGGCGAATGCCAGGGCGAACTCGTCGCCGGAGTAGCGGTCGACGAGCTCCGGGTCGGGGTGCAGGCGGCTCGTCTTGCCCTCCCAGATGCTCCACGCCTTGGCCGGCGCCTGCCGGGTGGGCGGGTCGTCGCCGGTGAGCCGGGCGTGGTAGGCGTACAGAAGGTCGGCGTGCTCGGCAGCGGGGATCGGAGCGAGGAACTCCTCCCACGTGTCGGGGAACAGGGTGTCGGCGCCGGACTGGTAGAACCAGTCGATCTCTTGTTTGCGGAGCAGGAAGATTCCGCGGAGCACCAGGTCGGTGACGCGGTCGGGGTGGGTTTCGGCGTAGGCTAGTGTCTCGTGATTCCACTAACTTTACTTCCCGTTGTTGTC
>NZ_CAUVXO010000403.1:4497-6292 GCF_963555865.1 Protofrankia sp. Cr1 | reverse complement strand
TTCCCCATCGGCGATGGCCGTGTCTGTTCAGCCGTTTCGTGGTTCCCAGCTGAAGAAGCGGATCGCGGCGAGTAGGCCGGCTACTCCCCAGGCTGCGACGATGACGACGTCGCTCCAGTGGAACGTGGTCCCCAGAAAACCGGCCTGCATCCCCGCCGCGAAGTGCTTGACCGGAAAGATCCGGCCGATCCACACAATCCAGGCCGGTGCGTTGTCGCCGAGCGGGACGAAGATTCCAGACAGGAACAACAGGGGCAGGATGGTCGCGTTGACGATCGCGGCCGATGCGTCGGCGTTGGGGATCACTGCGGTGACCGCGAACGCGAGCGCGCAAAAACTGGCCGCTCCGACCAGCAGCATCACCAGGAGCCGTAGCAGCGTCACGCCCGTGGGGATGTCGGCGCTGTAGAACACCCGACCGAACCCAACCGTGATCGCGACCAGCAGGACCGCGACGAGCAGGGCGTGCAGCATCCGTGCACCGAGGAACACCGCGCTCGGCAGCGGCGTACCGTCGGTCCTTTTCAGGATACCGGCGTCGCGCTGGAAGGTCACCGCCATCGCGATGTTGTTGTAACAGGCCGTGATCACCGCGAACGCCGCCATCGCGGCCACGTAGTAGGTGGACTGGGCTATGAGTCGGCCGCCGAGGCGCACGGTTCCGTCACTGAGCAGCGCGGTGAAGATCACCAGGAACATGAGGGGGAACGCGAATGTGAAGAACGCCGACGCCGGGTTACGCCAGAACGCCTTGTTCACGTAGCGGACCTGCGAGAGGGTCAGCGCCGCGGCCTTCACCGTGGCGTTCATCGCGAGGTCCTTTCCGGGATGGCGGCGCTGCCGAGCCGGTCCGCCCCGACCGCGGACGGCGGCCCGGTCAACTCCAGGTAGACGTCCTCCAGGGACGGCCGCACGATCTGCAGTCCGTCCAGGCTGACGCTCTGTTCGATTGCCCAGCCGGTGAGGCGGTGCAGCGCCCGGGTGATGTCGTCGGGGGTGAACTCGATGTATCCGTCCGCTACCGCCACGCCGGCGAACTCCTCAGGCGGTAGGGCATCCTCGGGCAGGCGGCACCGGATCCGCGCCCTGGCCGTGTCACGACCGGCGAGGGTGGCAGGTGTGCCCTGCGCGACGATGCGGCCCGCGGCGATGACCGCGACCCGGTCGGCCAGATACTGCGCCTCGTCCATGTAGTGGGTGGTGAGCACGACGGTCTTGCCGAGCGCGGCGAGGTTCTTCACCACATCCCAGGCCTCATGTCGGGCGGACGGGTCGAAGCCGGTCGTCGGCTCGTCGAGGAACAGCAGTTCGGGGTCCCCGGCGACGGCGATCGCGACGTCGAGCCGTCGCTGCTGGCCCCCGGACAGCTTCGCCACCCTGGCATCGCGCTTCGCCCCGAGGCCGACCAGCTCGATCACCTCGTTCACCGGCCGCGGATGCGGATAGTAGCTGGCGTACATCGTGATCGTCTCGGCCACCGTCAGGTAGCGGTCGACGCCCGTGGACTGTAAGACGATTCCGATCCGGGCCTTGAGCCGCGACCGAGCCCGGCCCGGGTCGTGACCAAGCACGGACACCGCACCACCGTCGCGCGCACGGTATCCCTCCAGGATTTCAACCGTCGTGGTCTTGCCCGCCCCGTTCGGGCCTAACAGCGCGAAGATCTCGCCACGCCGGATCTCCAGGTCGATGCCCCGAACGGCCGGCACACCGCGGTAGGACTTCGTCAGACCGCGTACGACAACCGCCGCACCCGGGTCGACGTCGCCGCCGTCCGCGTCCCGCATTCCCATTG
>NZ_CAUVXO010000403.1:3212-4076 GCF_963555865.1 Protofrankia sp. Cr1 | reverse complement strand
TACCGGCGAGGACACCCCATCCGGCCAGACGCCCGACGGTGGCCTCGGTCGCGGGAAGGTATGGGAGCCGTAGCGGCCAGCGGGTCCATACCGGCATCAGTCCGACGGCAGCCGACGCAAGTGCGCCGTAAGGTAGCCGCGCCGCGACGGGCAGCGGCGCACGCAGCAGGAGATACCGTGCGGCCTGGCGGGCCTGCGGGGTTCCGGTGAGCTCGGGCCGATATTCGGCGAGTCGTTTCACCAGCTCGGCCTCGGTGCGCGGCGGATCGATGACGCCGAGTTTCGTGGCCACCTGCGCAGCGTCGGCGACGTAGGCGTCCCGCTGCGCCGGGGTGAGCGCCGTGCTGTTGCCGTAACGCTGATAGGCGGTCAGGAAGCTGTCGACCTCCGCGACGTGGACCCAGCCCAGCAGGTGCGGATCCGAGGCCGCATAGGCCCGTCCGTCCGGCGCGGTGCCGTGCACCCGCCGGTGGATACCCCGGACGCGGGCAACGGCCCGCTCGGCTTCCTCGGTCGGCCCGAACGTTGTCGCCGCCAGGAAGAGACTGGTCCGCTGCAGGCGCCCCCACGGATCGTGGCGGTAGTCCGAATGCCCGGCCACCCCGGCCATCGCCAACGGATGCAGCGACTGCAGCAGCAGCGCACGTATGCCTCCGACGAACATCGACACATCCGCGTGGACACGTCGGATCGGGCGGTCGTCGGCGAACCAGCGTTCACCGCCGGCTACAAAGATCCGTTCATGTCGTTCCGGGCCCCGCGGGCCGGCCACCAGCCCCAGGACCTGCCCGCCCACCCGGGAGCGGACATCGTCGGCACCGCCGCGCAATCTGGACATCACCACCCCATCATCCGCCTACGACC
>NZ_CAUVXO010000403.1:2103-2755 GCF_963555865.1 Protofrankia sp. Cr1 | reverse complement strand
GGCCCGGCACGGACCGCCTCACCCGATGCTGGCGCGCGGCGTATCGTGATGGCCATGGGCCGAGTGGCGCACATCCCATACGCGGTCGGGCAGGACGAGGACGGTGTCTGGTGTGCCCACGCCTACGTCGGTCGCGTCGGGTGCAACGGCAACGGGGATACTCGGGAAGAGGCGCTGGCAGATCTGCGTGATGCCGTCGTCATGGTCCTCGAGGACGATGGTGCTCCAGAGGAGTTCGCCATCATGGTCGACGTTGCTTGATGCTGCCGGTCCCGGCGGTTCCCGGCAAGGACGTCGTCAGAGCGCTGCAGAAGGCGGGCTTTGAGCTGGTCCGTGTCAAGGGCAGTCATCACCGGCTCCGTAACCCTGACCCCGCTGGGCACGATGTCACGGTTCCCGTTCACGCCGGCCGCGACGTTCCCAGGGGCACTCTTCGCCAGATACTCGTGGATGCGGGCCTGACCATGGAAGACTTGCGGGCGCTGCTGTAGGCCCTAATTGGGGCCCAGGGTGCGGGTGATGCCGGCGGCGATGGTGGTCGCGAGAATCCAGCCTGCGGCGATGAGACCGTAGGCCAACCATGCCAGCGCGCCGTGTGGGTCGAATGCGTTTTGCTGCCCGAAGTCGATGACGGGGATCAACAGGTCGATGG
>NZ_CAUVXO010000403.1:0-1558 GCF_963555865.1 Protofrankia sp. Cr1 | reverse complement strand
TGTAGATCACGGAATTGAAGCCGGGCGGGTTGCTTCCCGCGACGACCTGTGGATGGTGCAGGCCGAAGGTGACGCCGCCGGCCACGAGGAGCGCGATCAGCCAGGCGGCGGCGCGGGTCGGGAGGTACCCGTACCCGACGGTGAGGTCTTGCAGGTATCCCCAGGCTCGGAGTGCCGGCGGAAGCGACTCCCGGCGGCGGCGGTGTCTGGCGAGCAGGACAGCCCGCGCATCCCCCTCGCGCCCCTGCCGCCGGTACGCCGACGCGAGCTGCTCGTAGGTCTGGGGCAGGTATCCGGGCGGGTCACGTCGAAGCCAGCGCAACCGATCCACACCGTGGATGTCGGTCAGCGCGTCGTAGGTCAGCCCGTCGAGGCGAAGCGTGTCCGGCCACGTCGCCGGGTCATCGCGGAGCAGGCCGAGCCGGGCGTGGCGCAGGTCTACCTTGCCGTCGATCGGGGTAGCGGTAAGCAGCACCAGCTCGCGTGCGTCGAGGTGCTGGCACGCCAGCGCCGTACCGGTCGGATTGGACAGCGTCGCCTGCTCGAAGGAGAGATGGCTGCCGATGCTCGCGTAGGACAGCTCGACCATGCCCTCGGCGCGGAAGCCCTCGCCGCAGTTCACGACGGCGCTTACCACGATGTCCGGCGCGGACAATGCGGACCCGCCTGGATTGCTCAGATGTGCGCCGTCGAACCGCACGGAGCCGCCGATCTCGGCGTGGCTCAAGCACACTTCGCCGCGGCAGATCAAGCCCTTCTGCCCGAGGATGTCGTTGCCGACCGTGAGCCGTGTTGCGTTCAGGGCACTTTCCGTGCCCTCAAACCTGGCGGCGTTCAGGAGTAAAGTTCCCGCGATCCGGGTGCTGACCAGCCGGATCTCCGCTGTCGAGCGGCAGCCGGTGAGCCGCAGGGCTCCATCGATTATCGCACCGGAGCAGCGCAGGCCCGGGAACGTCGAGCCGGCAAGATCAATCTGTTGGGTCCGGGCACTGTGCAGATCCGGTCGTTCATCGAACTGGCAGTCCCGCATGCGCACCGGATGCGGCACGTCGGTGTTGCTCAGGTCGAGAATTTCAACAATGCGTGCGCCGATCAGATCCAGCGTGGCGAAATGACCAGGCTCGGCCTGTTGGGCGCCCAACAGGAGCGTGCGCAGCACGCTCGCGCGAACCGTTCGGTCCGCTCGCCCCCGTAAATCGACGACGTCGCCACGCGGGAACGCCCGCCACACCGCCCGTTCGGGGCCGCGAAGGCTCGGACGCACCACACGATCAGTGTGGCAGTCCAATCCGGCGATGATGCCCATTTGGTCAGATAGGTACCTGATGTGCTGGCGTTTGTGGCGGCGTTGAGGATCGGCGCTGTGACCGCGAACGTCACGAACGCCGATGCCGACGCCGACGCCGGGTTACGCCACAACACCTCATCCATGGACCTACCGGCGCCGAGCCCAGGGTTGGTCGTAGCCGGTGGCGGTGTCCACGACCCGCAGCCCGCGGTGAGCTGCGCGCTCAGGTGAAGCTCGGGCAGAGTGAACGCCCGCATCACGTGCCGGGGG
>NZ_CAUVXO010000402.1:4399-5118 GCF_963555865.1 Protofrankia sp. Cr1 | reverse complement strand
GTGCAGGAGGTGGCCGGTGTGCGGATCCCAGATCCGCACCGTGGCGTCGGCGCTGCCTGAGGCGAGTAGCAGCCGGCCGTCGGGGCCGGTCGCCCACCCCACCGAGAAGACCGGGCCGGTGTGGCCGGTCAGGGTGTGCAGGGTGTGGCCGGTCAGGGTGTGCAGGGTGTGGCCGGTGCGCGGATCCCAGATCCGCACCGTGGCGTCGGCGCTGCCTGAGGCGAGTAGCAGCCGGCCGTCGGGGCCGGCCGCCCACCCCACCGACCGGACCCAGTCGGTGTGGCCGGTCAGGGTGTGCAGGGTGTGGCCGGTGTGCGGATCCCAGATCCGTACCGTGGCGTCGGCGCTGCCGGTGGCGAGTAGTAGCCGGCCGTCGGGGCCGGTCGCCCACCCCACCGACAAGACCAAGCTGGTGTGGCCGGTCAGGGTGTGCAGGGTGTGGCCGGTGCGCGGATCCCAGATCCGCACCGTGGCGTCGTCGCTGCCCGAGGCGAGTAGCAGCCGGCCGTCGGGGCCGGCCGCACACCCCACCGAGTTGATCTCTCCGGTGTGGCCAGTCAGGGTGGCCGGCGGTTCGGCGACGACGACGTCACCCGGCCCCCACGGCTCGTCCCACCGCGGACCTGGCCCGGCCGGCCGCGCACCGTCCAGCTGAGATGGCATCCCCGACGGATCACCCGTGCGGCCCACACTGCGGGCATGGGCGACCGCCCAGGCCC
>NZ_CAUVXO010000402.1:0-4151 GCF_963555865.1 Protofrankia sp. Cr1 | reverse complement strand
CAGCCCACCCGCCATATCGGGGGCCGGTCAGTGGGCGGCGGGGTCGACGCCGTATCGTCGCGCCAGCAGGCGGAAAACCCGGTTGTGGGGTTGGTCGCGCAGGGCGGAGGTCAGCAACGCCCGGAACGGCGTCGCGACCGCGCCGTTCTCCAGGTCGATGAGAATCATGTTCCAGATCTGCTCGGGCACGGCATTGGCAAAGCCGGGACGCCGCGACCGCGGATAGCCGATACGGCTCAGCACCCGCTCGGCCGCCATGTCGGTGGTGAAACTCTCCGCCAGGGCGGTCAGCAGCGCATCCCGATCGTCACGGCTCAACGAGATGTCCACACCGGCCGGCCTCGAAGCCGCCCGTGCCGCTGCCGCTGGCTCGGGCCGGTCATCCACCGCAACCGCCTGAAGTGCCCCCGGGCCGGGACGTGCAGGCAGCAGCGGGGGATTCCCCAGCGCAGGTTCGATCTCCAGCGGCCGACCGAGCAGGACCCGCAGGAGGGTCTCAAGCCCGGCATCGGAGATCTCATCCACCTGGTAGTGGGTCGTCGAGTAGGGCCGGAGGAACAGCGGGATGTCATCGCCGGTCGCGTCCGGGAGCACGACCGGCAGAACCCGGAGCAGGCCCGCACGCTGGTCGCGGTAGATGACCTCGCGGACCAGGCCGGCCTCCCACTGCACCCCACGACCGTCGTCGGCGGCGGCATCCCCGTCGGCCCGACGCCGGTACGCGGGCGAGGCGATCACCAGGATGAAGTCGGCCGCGCGGATCTCCCGCTCCATCCACAGGGTCCAGTCCTGCCGCCCCTGGGACGCGGGCAGGTCGCACGTCGCGTCGATCCCACGCATGCGCAGAAACCAGTAGAGCTCCCGCACGGACTCGTCGTGTCCCGCGGACTCCTGCGCCCCGCCAGCGTGCGCGTAGGAGATGAACACCCTCGGCGGACGTTCCGTCCCCGCGCCGACATTGGCACCGGCATTGGCGCCGGCTTCGGCGCCGGCTTCGGCACCGGCTTCGGCACCGGCTTCGGCACTGGCTTCATTGCTCACGCACACCTCCTGCTGCGGACAGGCAGGCAAATCGTAGCCATCACCCGGTGTGCCGATCCCACCCGGACCGCCATAGCCGTGGCACGCAATATCATCCGCAGCCTGCGTCCTACAGCCGGGTCAGAGTACCCGAGCCCAAGACCGGATTGCCATTGATGAATTGTCCGTTCGTCGTTGTGGCGCCGAGGATCTGGTAGGTGAGCCTGGAGCTTTCCTGCAGTGTCACAGTGACCTCGAACTTGCTGAAACACTGAAGACTCGGGTTGTATGTCGTATTTTGTCGCAATACCAACGGTCCGCCGCCGGACTCCAGAACCAACACCCCCGAACAGCTGAAAATCGGTACCTGCCACGAACCGACCCCGGTGCCCACACTGCCGGCACCGATTTTCAACGTGAGCTGGTAGGTGGCATTGTTTGACTGCGTGACCACGCCTGTCCACGTGCCTTGATAGCTCGCTGGGACAGCAGCCGCGTTGGGAGGTGACGTCGTGAATCTCGAAGAGGTAGCGGCTGCGGTGGGATGTGACGCCGTGAATGCTGCCTGGGTCGGCAGCGGTGTCGGGAACGTCGGCGTGGGGCGCGGGGAGGGGCCCAGCCCGTACCCGTTAGTGAGGACCGCGCCGGCGATTGTGCCAACCACACCCAGGAGACCGGCGATCCAGGCTGCTTTGATGGTGTCGCTGGTGGGCATGGCGCATCTGCTCCCCCGTGGAAGACGCTCGGCTCGGGTTGATCGGCGGTGTCCGTCTTCGTCGACGCCCATCGACGATAGAACAGCGCGAAATGGCCGTACAGGTCTCACTCGCCGATCTGCCGACACATGCCGATAATGCTGATGCTGCGGGTGGGCAGCGTCGGTCGATCCGGGCCGCTGCATGCCGCCGCGGACCCGGGCCGGCGGTGGTCGGGCCAGCGGCGGTCGGGTCAGCGGTAGTCGGGGTTGGGGTAGTCGTCCCGGCAGCCGGCGTCCCAGGCCGAGCGTTGGTTGCCGTGCGTGGGGATGCCACCCGCGTCCTTGAGCATCTTCGCCAGGTGCAGCAGGTTCCAGGTCATGAACGCGGTGTTGCGGTTGGTGAAGTCGTTCTGCGGTCCGCCCGAGCCCGGATCGAGATAGGACGGCCCTGGTCCGGCCTCACCGATCCATCCCGCATCGGCCTGCGGCGGGATCGTGTACCCGAGGTGCTGCAAGCTGTAGAGGACGTTCATGGCGCAGTGCTTCACGCCGTCCTCGTTTCCGGTGATCAGGCAGCCGGCAACCCGGCCGTAATAGGCGTACTGGCCCGCTTCATTGAGCAGATGCGAGCAGGCGTACAGCCGTTCGATCATTTTCTTCATCACGGAGCTGTTGTCGCCGAGCCAGATCGACCCCGCCAGCACGAGGATGTCGGCCGCCAGAACCTGCTGGTAGATGGTTGGCCATTCGTCACTCGGCCAGCCGTGCTCGGTCATGTCCGGCCACACTCCGGTCGCGATATCGTGATCAATCGCGCGGAGCACCGTGACCTCGACACCGCGCTCACCCATCAGGGCGGCGCTGCGATCGATCAGACCCCCGGTATGGCTGAGTTCGGGTGAGCGCTTGAGCGTGCAGTTGATGAACAACGCCCGCAATCCGTCGAACCGCCATGTGGTCTCGTCGCTGTTCGTCGTCATGACACGCTCCCCGGTCCCCGTATGGCGCAGCGACACCACGGTGGGTCGCAGCCGTCGGTCCACCGTGATCTAACCACCACCGCCGGCAGTCGACCAGACCGCGCGGACCTCCCAGCCTGCGCGGACCTCCCAGACCGAGTCGGGAGAGCGGATCATGCAGTAAGGATGTGAATGAGTTGCTACTACAGCAGCACTGGATTCACATCGTTGAGCCGCTTCTCGTGGACGGACTGCTGGTGGCCCAGCCGCTGCTGGTGCCCGCGGTCGGTGGGGGGCCGCCCCAGCCGCTGCTGGCGGACGGTCAGCGGCGGCCATCCCAGCCACGTTGGCGGAGCGCCTGCGCGACCTGGGCGGCGACGCGCTCAGGATGCTCCCGCAGCAGCCACGTCGGGAACCGCAGGATCAGACGGTCCTGGAGCACTCCGAGATTCTGGCGGGCCAGGTCATCCCACCATTGCCGGGCTTCCCGGTGTGCGGCCCCGTCGATCTCCACCCAGACCCGCCATGGCTCGTACCAGACGTCCAGGTAGCGACGACCGCCCAGCTCGACCATGTGCTGGCGCCGGGCGGGCGGTAGGCCGTGGCGACGCTCGATTCGCCGGTACAGCATCTCCGCCACTGCCTCAGCGCCAACATCAAAATCTGCCAACGTGTCGACGATCAGGCGGCGACGCCGCGCTCGCCCGCGCCGGTCCAGCGCAGCCCGCACTTCCCCGACGCTGACCAGCCGTTGCTGTACGGAGGCGGCGAGCGCGGCCCTGGCGTCGTCGTCCCGGGCTGCCCAGCCCGCCATGTCGACGACCGAGCGGGCGAGCCTGGTCCGCGGGGGAACGCGGACCGGATGGACGTCGGCTGAGGTGAGTTGGCTGCTGCGGTGCACCACGATCCCCTGATACCCGGTGAGCTGCCGGTCTGACGGCACAGTGACGAACACGGTCGCCGCGTCGAACCCCCGCAGACCGTCGAGCGTGGCCGCTGTGGACCCGGCAAGGACGGCTCCCGGCCCGGCCCGTTCCAGCGCGCACCAGAGCCATTGGAGACGGGTCAACGGCCCGGAGTGGGTGACGACGACTCCCCGTAGCGGCCGTTGCCACCGACCTGTGCTGACCCGCCACCGCAGTTCCCCGGGGCGCAGGCCGCCCGCGATCGCGTCCCGCACTGCCATCACGCCGCTGCGATCCCGGGCGATCATCTCCCATCCGCCGTCGTGCGGACCTGCGGTGGACGTCACAACTATGAACGGTGACAGGGCACACGCCCGAAGTCGTCACGCTGGCGTCAGCTGTGGATAACCGGCGGCCCGCCGACCGAAGGATGTGAATGTGCCGTTGCTGGAGTGGATAACCGCCGGCCCGCCGGCCCATCGACCGAGGGATGTGAATCTGCTGCTACGGGAGCAGCACGAAAGTCACATCGTTCGGACGACGCTGGCCCGCGGCCTCGGACGACGCTGG
>NZ_CAUVXO010000401.1:0-4881 GCF_963555865.1 Protofrankia sp. Cr1 | reverse complement strand
TCTCTGTCCGGACCGATGGTGGAAGCGATTTGGACCAGGATTCTCTCCGGAAGATTTCCGGCAAGCTGGATCAGGTCGGGACCGACGGAGAATGAGACGAGAAGCTGCGGTTGGTTCGCGGCGACAACAATGTTGCGACCGTTGACGACCACGACACGAGCGTCGGGCGCGTGCTGGAGGTTGTCCATGACCCGGCCGGCTGCGTCGTCGGGTAGATGATCGACAACAAGGCTGACCTGCCCGCCCAGCTGCCCTGGAGCGGGGGATTCGGGGGCGACCTGCCGGACGACGGTGAATGCCGATGGATGTGCGGCGATTTCACTGTCGGCGTCGATCGTCCGGCGTTCGGACTTCCAGGCGAACCACTCGCCCGGCATGGTGAATGTATAACCCTCCGAATGAAAGATGCTCGACGGCCCCGCCGATGCTAGTTCGGGGGATGTCGGTGCCACGTTTCCAATCGGATTATCCCGGTCATGCTGGTTGCCGGCGCAGGCGGGGAGAAAGAACAGGAGCGTGCCTACCGTGAGGACGGGACCCGCTTTCCACCGCCAGGTCATGGTCGGTCTTCATGGCCGGCAGGGCCCATGGTGCTGTTGAAGGTGTAGGTGCGTGGGGGGAGCGGTCCGAAGAAGGCGGTGACGCGGTGCAGGAGACCGGTATCGGTGAGTTCCACGGTGTTGGTGCCGGTCAGGGCTGGCTGTCCGGTGGGGTGGTAGGCGGTCCAGCCGAACCGGGCGACATCGTGGTGGGTGTCGACGTCGCTGGTCAGGACGATGCGATGGCCGGCGAACTGAGCCGTGAATGTGCTGATGTGGTCCGCGAGTGCGTCGATTCCCTCGGTGCGGACGGCCGGGTCGCGGTAGAGCACATCCTCGGTGCAGGTTGTGCTCAGTTGGTTCAGGCGCTGTGCGGGGTCCCGGGTCGTCCACGCCGCGAGGAAGGTGGACACGGCCCGGGTGAGGGCCTCGGTGGGTTGGGTAGGCATCTGGGGTGGGGCGGTCACGGTCGTGTTCCGGCAGGGATGCCAGCGGCTTCATACGGGGCCATGTCACCGGCGAATTCACCGGCGAGATAGCGCTGTCGGAGTTCGGTTCGGCGGATCTTTCCTGAGGTGGTCTTCGGGAGGGTGCCGGGCTCGAGGATGATGACGGCGTGCGGGCGTAGGCCTACCTGTGTGACGACGGCGGTGATCACCGCGTCGCGTAAGGCGTCCGTGTCCGGTGTGCGTGCCTCGACAGCGACCACCAGGGTGTCGGCGCGGGGCCGGTCGGGTCCGCGGAACGCCGCGATGCGTCCGGCTCGCGCGCCCTGGGCCTGGGACGCGGCTCGTTCCACCTCATGTGGAGTGATATTGCGGCCACCGACGATGAGGATGTCCTTGCGGCGTCCACAGACGATGATTTCGCCGTCGGTGAGGTAGCCTAGGTCGCCGGTTGAGAGCCAGCCGTCTGTCAGGAGCCCGTCCGGGCCGGTGGTGTGGACATAGCCCGGGCTGACCGATGTTCCTCTCAGTTGGATCTGGCCGATGTCGCGGTCGCCGCGAACAACGCCGGTGTCGGGGTCGACGATTCGGATCTCGATGCCGGGCAGCGGTTGGCCGAGCCGTGGGTGCCTGGTCGTCGCGGCGCCCGGTGAGGCCGGTACGGCCCGCTTTTCGGTCTGCAGTATCGCTGTGTCGACTTCGTCGAGGTGCATGCCACGGCCGGGTGGGACGAGGGATACGGCGAGTGTCGCTTCGGCCATCCCGAATGCGCAGACCATTGCCGCCGGGTTGAAGCCGTGCTGTGCGGCCCGGGCGGTGAAGGATCCGATCACGTCGGGGTCGATGGGTTCGGCGCCGCAGAGCGCGAACCGGACGTGGGACAGGTCCAGGTCTGCACCTGGTGGCAGCAGGCGTGCGGCGAGGCCGTAGGCGAAGGCCGGCGCGCCGGTGGCGGTGCCGCGGTAGCGGGAGATGTTCGCCAGCCAGGATGTCGGGCGGGCCAGGAACTCCTCGGGAGTGGAGAGAATCAGGCGGCAGGCTCCGCAGGACATCGGTAGGGTCAGGAAGCCGATCAGGCCCATGTCGTGGAACAGCGGCAGCCATGAGACCAGGCAGTCGGGTACCTCTTCGTGCCGGGTCACGTTCATGATTCCGGTGAGGTTCGCCGCGAGGTTGCCGTGGGTGATGCGGACCGCTTTGGGTTCGCCGGTCGATCCGCTGGTGAACTGCCGTAGCGCGGTGTCGTGGTCGGTCAGGTCGGGCCGGGTGTAGGGCGTGCCGGCGACGGCCTGCCTGATCCGGTCGTCGACGGCGACAACCCGGCAGCCGCCCGCTGCAAGGACGGCGGTGAGGCCTGCGGTGAAGGGGCCGAACGGTGGGCAGAGCAGCAGTACGTCGAGGTCGGCGCTGCGGACGGCGCTGTGGCATGCGTCGGCGACCAGCGTCGGATCGCTGCTGGTCGGGGGTGTCAGGACGGTGACGCTCGCTCCGGCGAGCCAGACCGCGCGGATCGCGGTGACCAGTGTGCGGCTGGTGGTACCGAGGAGTCCCACCGCGGTGCCCCGGCCGATGCCGGCCGTTTGGAGGAATCCGGCGAGGCCGATCGCCTCGGCGTGGACCTGTGCCCAGGAGATGGTCTCGTCCCCGCCCGCTCTGGTCAGGGTGAGTGATCCGCCGCGTCCGGCTGCTCGCTCGAAGGCGTCCAGCAGGAAGGCCGTCATGTCCCTGCCCCGGTGGGAAAGTCCGGTATTCCGGACAGCGATGGTGTACCCGGTACGGGGACCGGGTGGGAGGTCGACGGGACGGGGGGGAGTCCGACGTGGTGGCGGCAGAGCGCGAGCAGGTACTCGTCCCAGAACCGGCCGTCGTAGTAGTTGAAGTCCCGCAGTCGACCTTCGATATCGAATCGGCGTCCCTCGCCACTGGCGATCAGTTCATAGTTGAATTCCGGCATTTCCATGTACAGCTTGCGCAGGTTCCAGACCTGGAACAGATATCGGACGAACAGCTCGACCGCGCTGGCGGGCAGCCCGGTGAGCAGGTAGTCCGGAGTGAACACCGCGGCCAGGTAGGCGATGCCGCGGGTGGTGTCCGCGTTGTAGGCGACGACCAGACCGATCGGTTCTCCCGTTGCGGGGAGGAGCACGACGAATTGGGCGAGCACCCCCTGCCACAGCCCTGCCTGGAACGTCTCCTGGTTGGGTACGGCGCCGCGGAAACGCCAGCGGAAACCGATCTCCTCCGAGATTGCGAGTTCGTACAGGAACGGCAGGTATTCTGGGGTCACCGGCCGCAACGCAAACCGGCCGTTGTGCAGCCTGGGTGACCTCACTCCGGCTCGAGTCACGGGGCCGGGCGGTACGTCCCGCCGACGGATAACGACCGGGTGCCCGTCACCGGCGCTGCCACGGGCGGTGTCGAGGAGCATGCACGCGTCCGCGACAGTCACGATTTGGCCCGCGGGGGTCGCGTCGATGTCCACGCCCCGCGCCGCGAGCCAGACCAGGAGTTCCAGTTGTTGGAGCGAGTCCAGATGAAGGTCGTTGCGAAGGTCGGCGGTAGCGGTGACGGCGGATGGCTCAACGGCAAGAAGGCGAGCGAGGAAACCTTCAAGATCGGTATCGCGAACGTCGGAGAGCACCGTACCCCTTCGCGCTCAACGTGGAATATTAACGATATATCCTGATAAGTTGTCTAAATCATCAGATAAGACTAGATCGATGAAAGCATGAGATACGGTGGCGCGCAAGCTAATTACACTGAGTAGCAAAATTATTGGATGTCGATCAGCGGTGCCGTGAGGATTCAGGACAGCCCACCTCGGGCTGGAGCTGCGGGAAGTTACTATCCGTAGTCGCGAGGCTGGCTGTTCCTTTTGGTCCTTCGGTTACTCAACGTCATCGCGGTGAGCCTGGCGGGCACTGTTCGCCCGATCCCGGATGCGGTTACCCGGTCAGCGGGACCGGGGCGTAGCCGTCGGAGCCGTCGGGATCGTGACACCCGATGACGGTGTCGTGGCCCCGCCCCCGGGCTGGGTCGTGGTGGTACCCGGCAGCAGACCGGCGGTCGGGTCGGGTGCGGAAGCGGCGGGCGCCGGCGGGGGAGTGGACAACAACCCGCCCTTGGTTCCGCTGGCCACGGTGGGATCCGCCTTTGACATCGGCATGGCCGGGACTCCGGCCAGGGCCTGGCGCAGCGAGCGGCCCCAGATGATCGCCGGGAGGTCGCCGCCGAACA
Organism: Protofrankia sp. Cr1; assembly: GCF_963555865.1. NCBI lineage: Bacteria > Bacillati > Actinomycetota > Actinomycetes > Frankiales > Frankiaceae > Protofrankia > Protofrankia sp. Cr1. Next base: position 659 of record NZ_CAUVXO010000401.1, on the reverse strand, counting down.
CATGGGGCCAGGTCCGGCCGTCCGCGACGATGCCCTTCAATGGGTTGCCCTGGGCACCTTTCGGGTTGCCGACGGCGACGGCGGCGGACATCTGCGGGGTGTACCCGACGAACCATGCGGCCGAGTAGTTGTCGGTCGTCCCAGTCTTGCCGGCAGCCGGGCGCCCGATCGCCGCGGCGTTCGGGTACCCCGTGCCCTGGGTGATCACACCGGTCAGGATGCTCGTGACGGTGTCGGCGACACCGGCGGACACCGCCCGCTTGCAGGCGGGCGCGGGGGCGATGTCGACGTTCTGGTTGCTGGAGTCGGTAGCCGACAGGACGTAGCGCGGGTTGCAGTGCATACCGTGGGCGGCGAGGGTGGCGTAGGCGTTGGCCATGTCCAGCGGCGGGACGGCCTTGGAGCCGATGGTCAGGTCACCCCAGGCCTTTGCCAGGTAGGCCGCGGGGACGCCGAGCCGGTTTGCCATGTCGATGACGGCGGGTAGGCCGACTTTCTCCTCCAGCTGGATGTAATAGGTGTTCACCGACTTCCAGGTGGCTTCGGGCATGGCGTAGACGCCGCTTTCGTCCGGCTCGGCGTTGGCGTAGCCGGTGGCGCAGTCACCGCCTTCGCGCCGCCCCCCGATGGCGTACCGCTTGGAGATGTAGCAGGCTGGC
>NZ_CAUVXO010000400.1:0-4882 GCF_963555865.1 Protofrankia sp. Cr1 | reverse complement strand
CCGGACGGCGCGCAGGCTGCTAATACCAGCACCAGGATCAAGACGATGGGTATGCGCTTCATGACGTCCCCCCGATATCCGATTGTGACCGCGCTCCCGCCACCGTTTTGACGGGCGCGGTGCCCTCCCGCACCGATACCACCGACAGTCGCAATCCACGATGGGTCTCGTGATTGCCCCCAAGCCGCCTGCTCGCGTCGGGACGAACTCACGGTCCCTTCCCGCTGGCAGGCGATAATTGCGGGTCCACGCACCGTGACAGGCGATTTGCTACCCGAACATGATGGCATAGTTTCCACTGTCCGTGTAGTCGTGCCCGCCGCCTGCCGGGCAGCGCCCAGTACTCGCGTTTCCAGCGAAGAACAGGCCTTGACACCTGTGGCAGCAACGCCAGTCAGCCTGAGCCATATCGGTACCTCCGCGCTGTGAGCTCTTTCCGGTGCGATTATAGGCACGCTGCGACCCACCTCACCCTGGGGAAATCGCGGGGGTCGGGCGATCCTGGTGGTTTCCCCGGGCCCAGTCCGGTCCGGTGCCGGTCGGTGGTTTCTGCGAGCGGCGCCCGGTGACCGCGACGGAGGTGCCGCGGCCACCGGGCGGCGTCCGGGGGTTCGTCGGACGCCGCCCGGTCAAGCAGCCGGACGAGGTCAGTCCAGCTTGAGAAGGGGGCGGGCGGCCGGATCTGTCTCAACGCGTAGGTCACCCTCTTCGTGATCGTTACTGGTTCGACGAACGTTGATGACGACATGCATCGGGGTCGCCCTTCCGAAAGAGCGGCATAGTCGAACAGCGGTTTTCCGCCATCGAGTCCCCGGTAGATCCACCGGTCTGTTCCAGTGAACTCCGGTGCTCGCGTGCCGCCGAGTCGTCAGTGGATGTGCAGGGGCGCGGCGAGGTGGTGCGTGAGCGCAGAACAAGCTTGCGGTAGGCGTTGCCCAGGTAGAGCTCGATGATGCGGATGCTCAGCACGAGCTTGCGGGCGACCTGTCGGTTGGACAGACCGTCGGCGGCGAGACGGGCGACGCTGAGGTCCGGCGACGGGCTACTATCGTGAATTGCCTACCGGCGGGCACGGGGGAGAACCTACGGGTATGGACCACCTGGTCGGGAGGGACTCGGAGCTGGCGTTCCTCGCCGCTCGGCTGGCTGAGGCGCGCGCTGGCCGTCTCCAGTTAGTGTTGCTCGAGGGCAACCAAGGTGTCGGGAAGACGGCGCTCCTTCGCCGTTTCCTTACGGATCTGGACGAGGCAGAGACTCTGGTCGCCAGCGGCGACGAGCTCGAGCAGTCGGTGCCTTTTGGCGTGTTGACTCAACTGCTGGGCGGGATTCGCGCCGAGCGCCTTTCGGCTGAGCTGAGCGTTGCCACCTTGTCCGGGACGGCGGCACCCGCGCCTGTCCAGATCGGCGCCGGCCTGGTCAGCCTTGCCGGTGAGCTGACGGCCGGCCACACGGCCCTGGTGTTAGCCATCGACGACGCGACCTGCGCGGATGTGTCATCGCAGCAAGCGCTCGCGTTCGCGTTGCGCCGGCTGCGCCACGACCCAGTCCTGGTCGTGCTTGTCGCTCAAACGGACGGACAGGGCGTCTTCTCCGACGGGCTTCGCCGGCTGTTGACGGAGTTCGGCAGCCGGCTACGGCTGGCCGGGCTGACCGTCGATGATCTGCAGCGGCTCGCCGTGGCCCAGTACGCGACCCCGATGTCCGGGCGCGCGGTGCAACTGCTGCATGAGGTCACGGATGGCAACCCGATGCACGCCCGAGCGCTGTTGGAGGAGCTTTCTCCCGACGAACTACAACGCGAGGCCGGTCCGTTTCCGGCGCCCCGGTCGTTTCGACTCATGGTGCTGGGGCGGCTGGCCAACTGCCCCAGCGAGACTCAGCGTCTTGTCGTCGCGGCCGCGGTCCTCGGCCGCAGCTGCCGCGTCGAGGACGCTGCGCGCCTCGCCGGTGTGACCGATCCGCTTGCCGCTCTGGGGCCGGCGGTGAAGGCCGGCCTGCTCGTGGAGCACCGCCGCCCCTTCGACGCGGGGGTTGCCTTCGTTCACCCACTGATGAGGTCCGCCGTCTACCACGACCTCGGCCTGGACGATCGATGTGCGCTGCACGCCCGGGCGGCGCAGCTTGCCGACGACCCGGCAACGGCACTGACGCACCGCATCGAAGCATCACCGTTCACCAACGACGATCTTGCCGCCGAGGTCGCGCAGGCGGCTGGACAGGACGCCGCCCAACACCGCTGGGCGCAGGCTGGCGACCGGCTGCTGACCGCGGCCCGGCTCACCAGTGACCGGCGCCTACGGGAGCACTGGTTCACCTACGCCGTCGACATGATGCTGCATGCGGGCGAGGTCGCCCGCGCCGCCGACCACCTCGCCACCGTGCCCCCGCTTCACGATCGCGCGCGCCACCACTACCTACAGGGCCGGCTCGCGATGGTGCGCGGCGACTTCGTCGCCAGCGACGTCTCGTTGCGACAGGCGTGGGCGCAACTGGCACTCGCTCCTGATCCTCCATTGGCACGTGCCGTCGCGGAGGCGCTGACGATACGCGTCGACTACGGTTTCTACGACATAGCCGCCGAATGGGCCACCCGGGCGAACCAGGTGGCGCCGCTGGACGCTGACCAGCCCACAGCCCTGCCGTTTCTGACGATCATGGTTTACCTCTCCGCGGGTTGGCGGCAGCAAGCCCGGGCGGTCTTCGATGAGGTGACCGCGCGGGACGGAGGTGCCACCGAATCCGGCGGTGCGACCGACGCGGACGGCCTCGTCGTTGGCGCCTTCCTGAGGTCCTGCGACGACCTGCCGGCCGCTCGCGACGCGTTCAGCGCCGCCGCGGCCTTCCACCGGCGCCACGACACCGCCGCACCCATGGGTCTGACAGCTCTATACCTGCAGTCCCTGGTCGAATATCAAATGGGTGAGTGGGACGAGGCGACCACCCACGCCAGCCTGGCCACATCGCTCGCCGCCGACAGCGGGCAGGTCTGGATGACGGCCTCCCCCCACGCCGCCATGATCTACCCGCTGGCCGCCCGAGGAGCACCGGACATCTCCGCCCACCTCGCCCGCGCGGCACGGGCCCAGCGCGATCACACGGGCCAGGCGGAACTGATCCGCATGGCGCGAGCCCGCGTTGCGCATGCGGCCGGCGACCATGGTGGTGTCGTCACGGCGCTGTCCTGGTTCGCGGGCCGACCCGCGTCCGATCCGATCGAACCATCCGACCTGCCATGGCGCGTCCTCTACGCGGAAGCGCTGGCTCACCTCGGCCGGACCGATGCGGCAGAGACCGTGCTCGTACCCTTTGAGGAGGCAGCCGCGGAGCGCTCGCGGCGTTCAGCACAGCTGGGCGCTGTCCGGGCCCGGGCGGCGCTCGAACTGGCCCGCGGCCACATGGACATCGCCGCGGCCACCTTCCGTCAGGGAGCCGTGCTCGGCCGGGATCTGCCCATGCCTTTCGAGATCGCTCTACTCGATCTTGCTCACGGATCGTTCCTGCGCCGGCGGGCCGACGGGCAGGCCGAGGCGGTCGGCGTGCTTCGAGCGGCCGGCGACACGTTCGCGAGGCTCGGCGCGGCACCCTATCTGGCCCGCTGCGAACGCGAACTGGCCGCGTGCGGGCCATCCGAGACACGCAGACCCCCATCCACCTGGGCGGGACTGCTCACGCCGCAAGAGCTCAGCGTCGCCCGCCTCGCCGCCGACGGCTTGTCCAACCGACAGATCGCGACAGAGCTCGTGCTGAGCGTCCGCACGATCGAGTACCACCTAGGCAACGTGTACCGCAAGCTCGGTCTGCGCTCACGCGCGCACCTTGCCGCCACCCGGCACGGCCGCTGACGAGTCGGCGCCATGCCAAAACCGTTCTGAGACGAAACTAGAGGTGACATGGCATGCGGAATCAGCCCATGTGCTATGTAGTGGGCTCGGGTCCGTGGCAGGTCAGGGTCAGGCTGCGGGCTGGAGAGCGACGTCGTAGCCGAGGGATTGCAGGTCGTGGACCAGGCGCCGTTTACGCGCTTCGGAGTTGTTGTAGTGGGTGAAATAGTCCGAGCCCAGGTCGCGGTACTCGGCGCCGTCGTGCAGAACGTGCCAGATGATCACGAGAAGGGTGTGGGCGATCGCGATGGCGGCCTTCCCACCACCGGTCTTGCCGAATCGACGATGCAGGCGGTGGAACCGGGCGCCCACATAGGTGCCGGTGCGGCCGGCGGCCCAGGCGCACTCGGTGAGGATGGCGCGGATCTCGGCGTTGCCTTTGCGGGTTCGGCCGGACTTGTGTATGCCTGCGGACTCGTTGTTGCCCGGGCACAGTCCGGCCCAGGAGGCCAGTTGCCCGGCGGTGGGGAACCGCGACATGTCCACACCGATCTCGGCGATGACCACCTGCGCGGCCCGGTCACCGATGCCTGGAATGGTCGTGAGGAGCCTCACCTGCTCGGCGAAAGGGTCGATCATCTCCTCGATCCGACGATCGAGATTTTCGATCATGGCGCTCAGGTGATCGATGTGTTCGGTGTGCAGCCGGGCCAACAGAGCGTGGTGGTCACCGAAACGCCCCGCACAGGCCATGGTCAGATCCGGGATCTTGTTCCGCATCACCCCCCGGGCCAGGCCTGCCAGGACTTTCGGATCGCGCTCCCCGGCGATGAGCGCCTCGATCATGTCGCGGGCCCACAGGGTGGTGATACTGGAGGCCACCGAGTCGATTTTGATACCGCCGTCCTCCAAGACCTTGGACAGGCGCTGTAGTTCACGGGTCCGCGACTCGATCAGCTTCCTGCGGTAACGGGTCAGCTCACGGATCGCGGCGATGTCCTTCGGTGGGATGAAACTGCCGCGCAGCAGGCCACATTCCAGCAGTTGCGCCAGCCACGCAC
>NZ_CAUVXO010000399.1:0-4886 GCF_963555865.1 Protofrankia sp. Cr1 | reverse complement strand
GCGCGTCGGTCATCGGCGCCTCGGGGATCGGCCGGCAGGCGTCGGCGCCACCGGACCGCGGGCGGCCGGAGACGGGTCTGTCCGCCACCTGGACGGCCCTGCGAGCTCTGGCGCCGGGGCTCATGGTGACCCGCCGGCAAGCTGCCCTACGCCTGATCCATAGTCGCACACGGGCCTATCATCCCGGATCTGGATGACCATGCATTCGGCGCGGGCCGTTATCGCACTGAGCGTGCCCGGTGCCGGACAAGGACGGTTACGTTGTGTGTCCTCGGTTTTCGCGGCGTCATCGGCTCGCCGGTGAAGGTGCAGATCAAGCTCTGCCCAGTCGGGAACCTTATACTTCATGGTTGTGAAGTATCGACTTAGTCTCCTCGTGGTGGTCGCATCGTGACTTCCACCTGGCGTGATCCCAGGCGTGCTGAGGCGTCCACGGCGCTCGCGACCGTGTATGCGGGCGTCCGTGCCGCCGACGTCGAAACCGAGACGTTGGACTTCAAGGAAGATCAGTCTCGGCGCTCGGGGGGCAGCTCGATGACGGCTGGCAGTACCCACCACGAACCGACCGCTCGCGATCTCGCCGATGCCGCGTGCTGTTTCGCGAACGCCCGCGGTGGCGTCGCGATCGTGGGCGTCGATGACAAAGCTGGTGGCCCGGCCGCGTTCATAGGTACCGATCTGAATCCCGAGTGGCTTCGGCATCGCATCTGGGAGCTCACCGATCCGCATCTCGCCGTCGACGTCGAAATGATCTCTGCTGAAGGTGGGGAGCGTTTGCTGGCCGTCGTCGTCAGCGCGGGCCTGACCGCGTACAAAGCGTCCGGCGGTCGATACAAGCACCGGGTCGGAGCGCACTGCGTGGAGATGACCGGTGTGGACCATGCGGCACTGGTACGCCGCTATGTCGACTGGTCCGCTGAGCTGACCCCGATGCGGTTTGCCGACGTCGATCTGGCGGCCCTCCTGGTGGCCCGACAGGTGTTGCGGGCGACCGAGGAAGCCAGCCGGGTGGCCCTGGCATCCCGACCGGATGAGGAGCTGCTGCGCGCTCTCGGCGTCCTCGACCCGGAGATCGGTAGGTTGACCCGGGCGGGGGCACTGCTGTTCGCTGTGACGGATAACGACCGGTCGCACCTCGACTACATTCGGCGAGTTCGACCGGGGGCTGATACTCAGGTGCGCCTGGATGAACCGGGCCGTTCTCTCCTGGTGGAATTCAACGAGGTGGATTTTTCCATCCGCCTGGCGAACCAGCGTGTGCACCCGGTGCGGCTGGGAGCGCGGGGGATCGGCGACGCGATTCCCCGCCCCGCGGCACGTGAGGCAATTATCAATGCCATCATGCACCGGGACTGGACCCGCCCGGAAGCGATCACCATCGAGCACCTCGGCGATCAGCTTGTCGTCACCTCACCCGGGCGTTTTCCGTCCGGTGTCAACACGTCGAATCTCCTGACCACGATGTCACGGCCGACGAATCCGCATCTGGCGAATGTCATGCGGAGCCTGCGGCTCGCCGAGCGCGAGGCAATCGGTGTGGACCGCATGTTTCGTGAGATGATTCTCCTCGGGCATCGGCCACCGGTGATCACACAGACCACGGACGCGGTTCGCTGCGTGCTCATCGGCGGTAATCCGGTCGAGCCGGTCACCGATCTGACGTCGTTGCTGAGTGACGACGCCCGAGCGGACGTGGATATCGCTCTGATCATTTATCGACTCCTGGATCATCCTCGGGTGGACGAGGGAGTTCTCGCTCCACTGCTGCAGAAGTCCCAGGAGGAAGCGGCCGAGGCGTTGGCGCGGGCACGGCAAGAAGGCATCGGCGGCAGCTCCATGCTGATCACTTCGATGAGCACAGGCAGAACAGGCTTCCGGTTCGGCGACGCGGCACGTGAGCTGCTTGCCGCCCGGCTGCCCTACTTCCGCGTCCCTCCGAAGGAGGCAAAGCCCTTCGTGGTGGACCTGGTCACCGAACAGGGGTCGGTGCGAGCCGGTGATCTCATCGACTACTTCGGTCTGCGATCGATGCAGGCGTCTCGGGTACTCAGTGAGCTGCGGGACGAAGGCGTGCTCGCCATCGGTTCGGCGAAGACGGTCGGCCAGGGAGTCTTCTACATCGCCGGCCCGCAGTTCAAAAAAACACCGTAGAGAAAGTGTGCGACAGACGACGGGCTCACGCGCGCCTTGCTGGTGACAGCTAGGTCAGGCGCCACGTGGCGTAACTGCGTGCCAGGGTCGCTCGGTTTCGGGCGGCGCGGTTGTCTGACTGAGCGGCACGCATGCTCCACAGCCCGGCCACGTAGCAGGCGAAGGCGTTGAGGTCGTCGTCGGTGGCGCCAGCCCAGCAGATCAGCCTGGACGCCCACTGCTCGGCCTGCTGCGGGGAGTGTCCGGCGCCGATGAGACGGATGACCATGAATGCGGCGTCGACCCAGCCGGCGCCTTGTGCCGGCCAGCCCCAGTCGACCACCCAGACCCGGTCCTTTCTGATCATGAATTGGTGGGCATGCAGGTCAGTGTGGATCAGTCGGTCCCCTGCAACGGCGTCGACTACGGTGCTCGCGTGGACTGCTGCCGTGGCTACGTCCCATCCGGGGAAAGCGCTCGCTGGCCGCGCCGTCACGTCCGCCCACCAATCGGTGTTGCGCCATCGCTCGGAAAGCGAACGCAGGCCCTCGCCGGCCCGGCGGGCGATGTCGTCGACGACGTCGCCGATACGGGGTAGGTCGGGGGAGTCAGACGCGAGGTCCGCCGGGCGGCCGGTCGCGTGCTCGAAGCCGACAAGCAGCCAGTCATCGACTTGGCATGCGAACTGCGGACTTGGCGCGATGCCTGCGGCGAGGTGCCCGAACGTGTGCTCGTTGCGGAGCCAGCGTGCCCGCCTGCCGTCGCCGTGGACGGCTTTGACGAACAGCCGCTGCTCACCCGCATCCACGACTGCGGCGAGGTCGCAGCCGTCCCCCACGTCCACCGTGTCGGCGGACATGATGGGTCCGGTCTGTGCCTCGACCGCGTCGCGGACCTGCGCCGGCAGGTCATTCCACTTCATAGGAAAGGTCGACTCCATTACGTGGGGATACGGCTGTCCTTGTTCTCGTCGCCGTCCTTGCCGCTTGCCGAGCAGCTGTCAGGGTCGCACGTGGCGCTCGTCTGCCACAGCTCGTGGTCGACGAGGTATCCGGCCTGTTGGATCATCACGATCGTAGATGCGTGCCTTGCCGTGGTGGTGCTGCGGGTGGGTGGCATGTCGTCGGGCACGTGGTGGATGAAGCGGCCGGCGACCTGCCGGCAGAAGAGTGCGTACTCCTTGGTGTGCAGGAGGAAGGCGTGCCAGCCGAGGTCGATGGTGTGGCTGGGCACGTGCGGCGTGTCCGGGTCCGTCCCGCACGCGGCGAGGAACGCGAGGGACTGGTCGATGACCCGCTCGGCGTACGGACGGTCGACCAGGTGGTCTGCCGCAAGCCGGTTGGACCGCCGCTCACACCTGGAAGCGGTGGCGGACGCGCTTCAGGTCTCCATCACCGACCTGACCGGGCAGCCCTACAAACCCACGAACCGCGCCCAGGCCCGGTCTCTCGCCGCTATCCCCGCTATCCGGGCCGCCATCCTCAACACCGCGTTCGATGAACGTCCGGACCTGCCAGCGCGGCCCATCGTCGCGCTACGCCTCGCCGCTGACGACGTCGAAACAGCGCGGGAAGCAGCCGCGCACGCGAGCTACGCGTCACTCCTGCCGGACCTTATCCAGGAGCTGCACGTGCACGCGGCTGGCTCAGGCAGCGATGCCCGCACGGCACTTGCCGCCTTGGTTGGCGCCTACCGGTCCGCTTTCGTGCTCAGCAAGGATCTCGGCTACGTCGATCTCGCCTGGATCGCAGCCGACCGTGCAATGCAGGCCGCCGAACGTCTCGACGATCCCGCGTGGTCGGCGTTCGGTGGCTTCTACCGCGCCAACGCGCTCCTGAGCGCCAGCGCCCGCAGCCGCGCGCGTCAGGTAGCTGAGCGGGCCGCTGACGCTGCCGCCGGCCAGCTCGGCCAGGCGCAGGTCATGCCGGTCTACGGCATTCTTCATTTGGCGTCCGCACTCACAGCGGTGTCCAGCAACGATACGGGCGCGGTCGACGCCCATATCGACGAGGCCGTCGAGATTGCCGGTCGGACCGGTGAGACGAATGCCTTTCACCTGCACTTTGGTCCCACCAACGTGGCGGTCTGGCGCGTGAGCATCGCAGTCGAGCGGGGCGACGGCGGCAAGGCCCCCGAGATCATGCGCGGCGTGGACACGTCGGTACTCGGTTCGGGACGCCGCCGTGCGCAGTTCCTTACCGATCTTGGCCGAGGACTCGCGCAGGCACGTGGCAAGGACCCGCAAGCCCTCGCGGCACTCCGCGAGGCGGAACGGCTGGCGCCTGAGCTAGTCCGGCCTCACCCGCTCGTGCGGGAGACTGTTGCCGTCATGCTCGAACGCGCCCGGGCGACCGCTGGGGGCCGTGATCTGCGCGGGCTCGCCTACCGAATGGGCATCGCTTGACATAACTGGCGATGGCGCGCGCCCGACCGCGCCGCCAAGTCAGGCGTGCCCGACACACGGCCGAGCACGAAGCCGACGCGAAACACGGCGCGGACGGTTACGACGGAGTGGAATCGGCGGCGTTGGCCGAGCCAGAGCATGGGCTGCGGCTTGTGTGTGCCGGTGGCCGACCCGGAAAACGTGCCTCGTCGGACCCTGGCCGCAGATCTTGGGATGCGTCCCGCCGAGGCAGGGGGACCTGACCGACGTCGCGGCCACCCGGTTGACGACCGCGACCCCGGAGGAACGCCGGGACCTGTACGCCCTCCTCAACATCCAGATAAAGATCGTGGACAACCGGCGGGGCGAACCC
>NZ_CAUVXO010000398.1:2093-5597 GCF_963555865.1 Protofrankia sp. Cr1 | reverse complement strand
GCACTCAGTGCCAGAACTAGGTACCGAGAAGCAGTTATGGCGCGAGGTATGGTACGACCGTGATGGCTGAGGCGTCTGGAGGGCTCGGGCTCGGACTTGGGCTCCGCGAACGCACCCGGCGCGCCGTACGGGCCGAGCTCATGACCGTCGCGATGGACCTGTTCGCCCGCAAGGGCTACGACGCGACGACGATCGACGAGATCGCGGCCGCCGCCGGGGTGTCCCGCAGCAGCTTCTTCCGCTACTTCGCCTCGAAGGAAGACGTCGTACTCGACCACCTCGACGCTCTTGGCGAGTCACTCGCCGAGGCCCTGGCGCAGCGGCCTGCCGGCGAGGACGCGTGGACGGCGCTGCGCCGCGCCTTCGATGTGCTACTCGCTTACCACGCGCGCGACCCACAGGGTGCCCGCGGTCTGCGGCAGATGCTCGACGGCAATCCCGCGCTGCGGGCCCGTAACCTGGACAAGCAGTGCGGGTGGCACGACCGGCTCATTCCGCATATCGCCGCCCGCCTTGGCCCCGCACCCGCCCCCGACCCGGCCGACACCGGGATCAACGCCCGCCCCGAAGCGGTCATCGGCGCCGCGCTGGCGTGCCTGGAGGCGGCGAAGCGGGCCTGGATGGCAGCCGGCTGCCGGGCACCGCTGGACAAGGTCCTCGACGACGTCATGCGCACCGTCCGTCCCGGAGCTTTCTGACCCGTCCTCGGACTCCCCATTGCTGTCCCCAGCCGTACAGGCGCTCGAAGCCCTGGAGCACGCCCGGTTCGTGTGCCCGGCGGGCTGGCCTACGGGCGCTCGCCGGGTCTGCCGACGGTGACGTGCGAGAGGTAGGAGCGGCGGCCGTGCAGCACCGCCGTCTCGCCCACGACCTCGAAGGCGTCCCGCAGGCGGATGTCGTCCGAGGAGCTGCCCACGAGCACCTGGATCGGGCCCGGCTCCAGCACGACGTCGCCGCCGAGGCCGAGGTAGCCCAGCTGGCTCATCGCCACGGTGAACTCGATGGTGGCGCCGGCGCCGGCGGCGAGGTCGACGCGGGTGAATCCGACGAGCTCCTGGGCCGGCCGGGTGACGCCGGTCGCCTGGTCACAGAAGTAGAGCTGGACGATCTCCTCGCCGGCCCGTTCCCCGATGTTGCGCACTGTCACCGCGACAGTGACGGCGCCCTCGCTGTCGACCTGGACGGAGCTGATGACGAGGTCGGTGTACGCGAACGTCGTGTAGCTCAGTCCGTGGCCGAATGCGAACAGCGGGGTGGCGGGCATGTCGAGGTAGCCCCGGTGCAGGTCAGTGGCGGCGCGCCGGTACCCGGTGCCGGCCGGCTGGCCGTGGTGGATCGGTACCTGGCCGCAGTGCCGGGGGATCGACATCGGAAGCTTGCCGCTCGGGTTGACGTCGCCGAACAGGACGGCGGCCATGGCGGGGCCGGCCGCCTGGCCGCCGTAGTAGCCGTACAGCAGCGCCGGCAGGACGTCGACGATCGCGGTCAGGGCCATCGGCCGGCCGGTGTAGACGATGCCCACGCACGGGGTGCCGGTGGCCGCGACGGCCCGGGCGAGGGTGACCTGGTTCGTGGGTAGGTCGATGTTCGCGGTGTCGCTGCCCTCGCCCTCGGTGATCGCAGTGGTGAACCAGCCACCACGGCCGCCCAGCGCCAGGATCACCACGTCGGCGTCGCGGGCGGCCGTCACCGCCGCCGGCATGTCGGTCGGCTCCTCGTCGACGACGCCGCAGCCGGTGACCACGGTCACCTGCGCGTCCGGGACACCGCGGCGGATGGCCTCGGCGAGGGACTGCGCGCCGTAGGTGTCGCGCACGTAGTCGTCGAGCGGCGTGGCGAGAGGGCCGGCGACCTCTTCGATCAGCGCTTCGATCGCCTCGTCCGGCACCTCGCCGGTCATCTCCTCGACGCCGTCCATGGCGCCCCCCTCGCCGCGGAACCGGGCGCCGAGCATCCCCAGCGCGGCGGTGTAGGTGTAGGGCGCAAAGGCGAACGCGGTGCCGTCGGCGTGCGGGCCGACGATCGCGATCCGCCGGACGTCGCGGGACAGCGGCAGGGTGCCGTCGTTGGTCAGCAGGGTCACGGACTGCCGGGCGAGGTGGCCCGCCAGGTCGACGCCCTGGCGGGCCACCGCCCTGATGACGACGGGGTCCTCGTCGACGTAGGGCGCCTCGAACAGACCCAGGGCGAACTTGTCGCGCAGGACCCGCCACGCGGCCTGGTCCAGCTGGTCGGCGGGGACGGTTCCGCGGTGGACGGCCCGGGCGAGGGTGGGGCCGTAGCCGTGCGGGGCTGGCAGCTCGACGTCGATGCCGGCGGCCAGCGCCAGCCGGCCGGCCTCCTCGGCGTCCCGGGCGACCCCGAGGCGCTCATGGAGGTGGTGGATGGTCTGGTAGTCGGAGACGACGGTGCCGGTGAAGCCCAGCCGCTCCCGTAGCAGCGTCGTGAGGATCTCGCGGTTGGCAGCGACCGGGATGCCCTCGACGGTGCTGTAGGAGTTCATCACCGCGCCCAGGCCGGCGAGCTTGATCGCCGCTTCGAACGGGCGGGCATACACCTCGTAGAGTTCGCGCGGCCCCACCGCCGTGGCAGCCATGTTCTGGCCGCCCTCGGTGACCGCGTAGCCCAGGAAGTGCTTGCCGGTGGCGATGACACCCTCGCGCAGGTCGGTGCCCTGCAGACCGCGGGTGAACGCGACACTCATTGCCGAGGTCAGGTACGGGTCCTCGCCGTAGGTTTCATGGACCCGCCCCCAGCGGGCGTCCCGAGCGACGTCCATGACGGGGGAGAGGGCGAAGGTCTGACCGATAGCCCGCGCCTGCCGGCGCAGGACGCCGGCCATCTCCTCGACACCGCCGGGGTTCCACGTGGCGGCCAGCCCGATCGCCGTTGGGAACGTGGTGAACCCGGGCGCCACCACACCGTTGAGCGCCTCCACATGGAAGATTGCTGGAATGCCGAGCCGGGTGCCCGTGACGAGGAACCGCTGGATCTCGTTGACGATCCTCGCCAGTCGGTCCGGCGTCTTGTGACCGACCATTCCCAGCATCCCGATGTGGCCGATCCCGTCGCGCAGGCGACGCTCGGCCTGGGACTGGATCAGGCCGTCCCGGCCGAGGAGTCCCACCGGTAGCATCCCGGTGACCTGCTGTGCCTTCTCCTCGATCGTCATCGTCTGGAGAAGGTCGTCCGCGCGGGCCTCGGGGCTCACGGCGCCGTCCGACATCGTCTGCGGTCCGGTACCCATGAGTCAGGCCCAGAACTGGTCGGGATCGAGCGGCGGTCCGGTATCGGCGGACCGCATGCGTACGTCGACGCTCATCATGAAGATCAACCTCCAGTGGGACGACCCGAAGTACTGTGTCTCCATACTGATCGCATCGAAGACGCCCGGTCGTGCTGCGTCCGGGTAGCCGAACTCCGGGTTCGCCGGATGCGGCATCCGCACCGACGTGCCCGGTTCGTAGGAGCCATCCAGGATGCTGACCCCGCTTCCGACGGGTC
>NZ_CAUVXO010000398.1:0-1429 GCF_963555865.1 Protofrankia sp. Cr1 | reverse complement strand
GCCTCGGCCTTCGGCTCTCGGCTGTCGGCTCTTGGCCTTCGCTGTGGTGACAGGTGACCTTATGGTGACCTGACTGTGGCCTCTGGTGGTGCTGTTGGCGGTGGGGGAGGCACTGCCCACACCACACGCGGGGTTGCGGCGAGGGGGCCGCCGATTTGCGACGCTGATCATCGTGATGATGTTGGCGGTGTGCGCGGTGTGTTCCCTGCTGGTCTGGCTGGTGCTCGCGGGCGGTCACGGGATGTTCTGGCGGACCGATACCCGGCTTGATCCTCTGAGTGTCGGGATGGATGGTGTGGTCGAGCCGGATGGTGGCTGGCCGGCTGTGACTGTGATCGTTCCTGCTCGGAATGAAGCGGATATCATCCCGTCCACGTTGCCGTCTCTGCTGGGTCAGGTCTATCCGGGTCGGTTGGAGGTGGTCCTGGTTGATGATGCCAGTGTGGATGGGACCGGGGAGTTGGCGGCTGCGTTGGCGGGGTCGGCGGGTGGGCGGGTGCCGTTGACGGTGGTGGCGGGGGGTGGGCGGCCGCCGGGTTGGGTGGGCAAGGTGTGGGCGATGGAGCAGGGGGTGCGGGCGGCGGCGGCGGATGCGGAGTGGTTGTTGTTCACTGATGCCGATATTGCGCATGGGCCGGAGTCGGTGGCTCGGTTGGTGGGTCATGCGACTGCCCGGGGGTTGGATTTGACGTCGGTGATGGCGTTTTTGCGGGCGCGGTCGGGGTGGGAGCGGCTGTTGATTCCGGCGTATGTGTATTTTTTCGCCCAGTTGTATCCGTTTCGGTGGGCGAATCGGTCGGGGTCGCGGACGGCGGCTGCGGTGGGTCATGCGGTGTTGTTGCGGCGGGGGGCGTTGGAGCGGGCGGGGGGGTTGGCTTCGATTGCCCGGGCGGTGATTGATGATTGTTCGTTGGCGCGGGTGGTGAAGCGGAGTGGGGGGCGGATTTGGGTGGGGTTGGCGGATCCGGCTGTTGATGGGGTGCGGGGGGTGCGGCCGTGTCCGCGGTTGGTGGATGTGTGGTCGATGGTTGCGCGGTGTGCGTATACCCAGTTGCGGCATTCGCCGGTGTTGTTGGTGGGGAGTGTGGCGGGTTTGGTGTTGACGTATGTGGTGCCGCCGGTGGCGGCTGGGGTGGGGGTGGTCGGGTTGCTGGCCGGGGGTGGTTCGGTTGCGGTGGTGGCTGCGGTTGCGGGTGTGGGTGGGTGGGTGGTGATGACTGCTACGTACATTCCGATGGTTCGTTACTATTTGCAGCCGGCTCGTGATGCGGTGTTTCTGCCGGTGGTGGCTGTTCTGTATGTGTTGATGACGGTGGATTCGGCGCGGGCGCATTGGCGTGGTCGGGGGGCTGCGTGGAAGGGGCGGACCTATCCGGGGGCGGGGGGTAGTCGGGTTCCCGGCGTCTGACGTGGGTGGCCCAGCAGACGG
>NZ_CAUVXO010000397.1:4003-5781 GCF_963555865.1 Protofrankia sp. Cr1 | reverse complement strand
TCGCCGGACAGCTCCCGGAACGTGCCTTTTACCGGCGCGAGCCCCCACATGCTCTTGGTGTGGAGCTCGACCGTCGACCGGCTGGGGTCCAGCCGCCATGGCCCGGCGAGCGAGCCGTCGGCGAGGCGTGCCCGCAATGTAGCGGCCTCGATGGTCGCCACGCGTCCTCCAACAATTTTGTTCGTCATACCAAACTAATTGGTTAGCCGAACCGTATAGACTGGCGACGGTCGGTGTCAAGGAAGGGCGGCCACGGAATGGCAAAGCATGCCGGTGAGGCCGAGCACAGCGCGTTGTGCCTGCGGCTGATGCAGCTCATGCCGCGTATCGCCCGGGGCATGCGCCGCTCGCAGGACCGTGCGGCACCGGCGACGCAGAGTCCGCTCAGCCCGCGCCACGTCGCCGTGCTGGAGCAGCTCCGGGACGAGCCGTTGACCGTCGGCACGCTGGCGGCCCGGCTGGAGTTGACCCTGTCCACCGTCAGCGGCGTGCTGGCCGACCTGGACCGCGCCGGGTTCGTGATCCGCGAGGCGGACGCCGGCGACCGGCGGCGCACCATCGTCAGGATCTCGCCGCAGAAGGTAGGGCTCGTCGACGAATGGCTCGATGACGCCGCCGAGCCACTGTTGCGCGTCCTTAACCAACTGGATGCCAGCGAACGGGCGGCGTTCCTCAAGGCCATGGACCTACTCGAGGCCGAATTGCGCGTCCAGGACAGCGCACGCTGAGTACTGGAGTGTTTCCGCTTTTCTGGACACCTTTTTAGGCTCTGGACTTTCGCGGTTTTCATGATTGCTTTGGTGGCCTGACGGTCGACAGATAATCGAATGTCGGGCTCTGCGCACGCCCAGGTCGTATCCGTGACCGTGATGGCGGACGGACATGCGACGGTAGGTAGATGGGGGGAGCATCCCGAGTTTCGCGCCAGGATCGGCGAGGACAAGATCAATCTCTATCGGGGGTAGGCACCCGCCTGGGCGCAACAGGTGGGTGTGGACGATCCTGCCTCGGTATCTTCGGTTCCGTAGAGGGTCTCAGCCCACAGGGCCGGGGCCGATGAACGTGATGTTCGGTCAGGGCGTGCGGAGTGCCCCAGCCGTCCCGTGTCTGGAGGACACATGGAACGTGGCGAAGTCTGGTGGGTGGACTTCGATGAGCGGTTGCCGGTTATTCTGCTATCAGGAGAAGAGGCCAGTGGGATTCGGGCCATGAGAGTCGTCGCTCCGGCGAACGTGGAGATCGACGGCATGGCCCTCGAGGTGGCGGTAGGTGCCACCGAAGGGCTGCCGATGGGCGGTGTCCTGCGAGCCGCGCTCCCACGCCCAGGCCTGATTCCGTGCACGTGGCTGGTCACCCTGACCCGGGCAGATCTGATCGAGCAGGCCGGAACCCTGTCGTCCGCGAAACTGAGCGAGGTCGACGAAGTTCTCCGTCTATGCGGACTGGAGCAGGCGGACTCCGAGAACCGACGTGACCTCCTGGAAGGCCACTGACCTTCTTCTGCAGGACGTCGCCACCCGGCGACCTCAGCACCCGGCCGTCCGCCCTGGGTCCACCGCCGCGGTCACCCGCAGGCCCGGATGACGTTCCGGGCGTGGCAGCCAGATGTGCTGGACGGCCCAGCCGAGTCCCACCAGAGCGATCGTGTGGTCACAGGACGTCCACGGGCACGGCTCCCAGTCGCTGCGCTGCCTGCGACGAGGAGACGAAGGTGAACGCGGGCACAATGACCTCGGTCCCGGGACCGAGGCCCATGACCTGAAGGGCGAATTCGAGCG
>NZ_CAUVXO010000397.1:1629-3602 GCF_963555865.1 Protofrankia sp. Cr1 | reverse complement strand
CGTGGGTGCCCGAGGTAACCGCGAGCGCGCGCTCGGCACCGTGAAACTCGGCGAACTCCATCTCGAACAGGTCGACCTCATGGCCGCCGATCCGCCACCACTGCCCTTTTCCAAGGCGCGGATCAGTCCGATCATCCCGCGCCCGGGTCGGTCGTACGCTTGAGTCCACGGATGTGGTGTACGGATAGCGACCGGTTTGCGACATACCGTGTGGGAGGTTTGTGATGTAGGACGGCCACCGTGTAGATCCTCTTCGAGAACCAGCGAAGAACTCGTTGAGGAGGAGTACGCAATGGCCGTACGGCCGACTGTGACCGACCCGGAAGACGTCGGCAAGGAGCTGATGGCGGCGAGTCCGGACCTGCTCGGGGCCACGAGAGTCTTTCTCCGCAGCCCGATCATGATACGTGCCCACTCGGGCAGTGGCCCCCTCGATTGTGTGAGGTCCGCGAGCTTGCGAACCTGGTGGATTTCCACGTCGGTCCGCGTTGCGCACAGTTCACATCGACTCACCTGGAGCCTGTGGATCAGCTCCTTGCGGCGGGTACCAACCGAGGCGGGTCCGCGGTCATCGAGGACCGCTTTCTTTTGCCTTTTCAGTGGGATGCCTCCGAACCTCGCTACCAGTTCCTTGCCGTCGGCGCGTTCGACGGTGGCCTCGAAGCACGCACGTGGCCCGTGCGGTGTTTGGCAGATGACACCGTATTTCCGTGCCATCTTTGTCACCGACGAGCGGTGCTTCGCCGCCAGCGTCTTGAGCATGGAGGTTCCCATGACCCATTGCAGCCGGTTGAGCCGGTAGACATCGCCGGCCAGCAGATAGTACTGGGCGACGCCCCTGAATTCGGCCCCGTAAATCCTGACGATGTCGTGGTCGGTCAGGTTGACAAGATGGGGCCGACGCTCGGGTTTTCCGCTGCGATGCCGGAATCCAGGCAGTCACTGAAACAGCGCCAACACCCGGCCCGCCGTTGTCGCGGTATGTAGTTACCCTGCGGGAGGGCATTCAGATGGTCGGCACTGATCAGTTCGTCCCCACGGGCCACGACGGTCCAACTTCGCCTTCTGCCATGTCGAGGTCCGGACACGTCGTGGGGTGATGGCGAGGCGGTCAGATTGTCCAGTCCTGCCAGCTCAGGCCGGCTACTCGACTGAACTCGGAGGTGTTGGCGGTGACTACTGTGAGCCCACGCCGGACCGCCTGGGCTGCGATCAGCAGGTCGTAGGCGCCGATCGGCTGGCCGTCCTTCTCCAGCGCGGCGCGTACCTGGCCGGCGGTACGGGCGTCCTCGTCATCGAAGTCCAGCAGATCGAAATCGCCGGACAGCAGCACCCGCAGACGCTCGCTGTTTTCCTGGACCTGACTGCTCTTCGCCACGCCGTACCACAGCTCGAACAGCACGACCGACGACAGCGCAAGAGGTTCCCCCGACGCGAGGGCCTCCCGATACCGATCGCGCACGGCGAGCGGCTTGTTCCGCAACAGGGCGACCACCGCGTTGGTGTCCAGAAGATAAGTCACTCGAAGATGTCCTCGCCGACGGGCGTCGCCGGCTGGTTCCTACTGTCCTCAAACAGCGGCACGTCGGCAAACCGGTCCAGCTCGGCGAACCACGCATCGACATCCGACGCGATCGGCTCCAGTAGCACGCCATCTCCCACGTGTCGGACACGCACCCGGTCACCGGGCAGCCGAAACTCCTTCGGCAGCCGCACAGCCTGGCTCCTGCCATGCGTGAACAGCCTCGCGATCGCAGTCTCCGACACGGTACCCTCCCCCGGGCTCCTGGTAGCTATCAAAAGTGTACATCATCAGTGGTCGACGGCCAGCGGGCACTCGACGAGCAAGGGATGGGAGGGCCGAGCCAGCTTTCGACATCGTCGCTGGCACCCGGCCGGACGATCCCGCCCCGCCACCGGCAGCAACGGTCCCAGCACCACCCACTGCGCCTGATCTGCCGGGGCCGGACGGG
>NZ_CAUVXO010000397.1:0-1195 GCF_963555865.1 Protofrankia sp. Cr1 | reverse complement strand
GGCCTTCCGTTGGACGGTGCCTGATGGCGACGAAACGGTGCCGCGGAAACGGCGAAGGAGCGATCTACAAGGGTTCGGATGGCCGCTGGCGCGCCACGGCGGATCTCGGCTGGGTCGGCGGGAAACGGCAACGTAAGTACCTGTCGGGCCGGACCCGCGCCGAGGTCGCCGAGAAGCTGCGTACCCTGCACCGGCAGCAGGAGGACGGCATAAAGATCGTCATTGGTGACAAGCCGCTGACGGTCGAGCAGTGGCTGACGTACTGGGTCGGTCACATCGCGCCGGGACGGGTCCGGCCGTCGACGTTGGCGACCTACCGCGGGTATGTCCGCAACCGGATCAGTCCGGTCCTCGGGCGGTACCGGTTGGACCGGCTTGAACCCGAACATGTCGAGGCGTGGCGTAACGGGCTGCTTTCCGGTGGGCTGGCGGCGGCGACGGTGTTGCAGTGCTTCCGCATCCTGAGCCGGGCGCTCAAGGTCGCCGTACAGCGGGGCAAGGTTCCCCGCCGCAACGTCTGCACCCTGGTGGACGTCCCGTCCGTCGTCCGGGAGGAGGTGCGGCCGTTGACCGCCGGGCAGGCACGTGCGGTGCTGACTGTCGCGGTTACCCGGCCGAACGGGGCGCGTTGGTCGGTGGCGGTGGCGCTCGGGCTGCGCCAGGGTGAGGCGATCGGTCTGCCGTGGGACGCGGTCGATCTGGACGCCGGGACGTTGACCGTGCGGCAGGCGTTGCAACGTCGCCCCTGGCAGCACGGCTGTGACGGCGATCCGTGCGGACGAAAGCGGGGTGGGAACTGTCCGCAGCGGCATGGCGGTGGGTTCTTCATCGTCCGGCCGAAGAGCCGCGCCGGCCGGCGCACGATCACCCTTCCGCCTCCGATGGTCACGGCACTGCGCGCTCACCGTGAACGTCAGGATGCCGACCGGGTCACGGCCGGGGACCTCTGGGACAACGAACACGGGCTGGTGTTCACCCGGCCGGACGGGCGTCCGATCGACCCGGCGGCGGACTGGCGGGAATGGAAAGCCCTTGCCAAGGCTGCCGGTGTGGCTGCCAGGGGTGATCGACGATCACGATAGAGATCGGTTACGGGTCTGTGACCTGCGCAGCTGCTGTGGGGCGGGTGGGACTCGAACCCACGACCGACGGATTATGAGAGCCGCCCCCGTGATGTTTCGACGTGCCATTGATT
>NZ_CAUVXO010000396.1:4655-5195 GCF_963555865.1 Protofrankia sp. Cr1 | reverse complement strand
GGGTCTTTCGCACATGGGGATTCGGTGGCTTGACCGGCCCAGTTTCCGATCATGATGGTCGGGTGGGGTCGACGCCGAGGAAGTCGAGAAGTTTTTGTTGAAGTGGTCGGGGTCGGGGGATGAACGCCGGCGCGCCGTCGCGGGCGGGAACGAGGCGCAGGCGGGCGAGGGCTTCGAAGATGAGCCGGCCAGTGGGCCGGGCGGGGTTACCGAAGTAGAGGCCGGCCATCGTCACAGCAGGGGATCGCGGCCCGGATGGCGCGTTCGACGAGGCTGAACACGAGCAACGCCAGGCAGATGACGTGGATGAGGGCGTGGATGCGCCGGTTGCTGTGCAGGAACATCGGGGCGACCGCGAGGGGGCCCTTGACGTCGTCGTAGCGGCGTTCGACGACTTCCTGCCTTTTGTAGCGGTGCAGGACCTCGGCCGGGTCGGCCTGGTCGGGCGGCAGGTTGGTGAGCAGGGCGTACCAGCCGTCGGAGGCGGCTTCGGCGTCCAGGACGGTCTGGTCGAAGTGCCAGGCCAGGGTGGGTTTTCCG
>NZ_CAUVXO010000396.1:0-4414 GCF_963555865.1 Protofrankia sp. Cr1 | reverse complement strand
CTGTCAGGGTCGGTGGCGGTGTAGCCGCGCAGGTAGGCGGTGACACGCCGTTTCGTGCCGATCGCGGCCAGCCGGGCGGTGACCGCGGCCTCGTCGGGGTAGTGGTGGGTACCCAGGGCGCGACGGAGCCGGGCGAGGTCGTCACGGGCCCGATCGAGTGTGCGGGCCCGGGCGGTGACGGCAGCCTGAGCGCGGGCCGAGGACCAGACGAACACGGTCCGTACGGTCAGCGCAGGGTCGGCGGTCCGAGGCCCACGCAGGGTCGTACTGTTCTCGGTGACCGGTAGGCGCCGCGCTGGTGGGCGAGTTTCGCGCTGTCGCGGGCAGCGGTGTAGTGGACCGGGGTGGCCAGGGCCCAGTCGCAGGCGGCCAACACCGCCTGGGGGACAGCGCTTTTTGGGGCGGGTGCGATGAACTGCACCTCGGCGGCGGCCAGCTCGGTCAGGTTGGTGTAGGAGACGAGTGTGGAGTCGCCGACGAGCAGGAACCGGCGTTGTCCGGCGATCTGGCGCAGGGCTCGCATCGCACCGGTGACCTGGGAGACCTCGGCCGCGCCGCCGTCGTAGGCGCGGTGGAAGACGGGTATGCCGCCGTCGCCGGTCACCGCGAGTCCGGTTTGGACGTGTTTGAGGTCGGGACGGCGGTCCTTGGGATGACCGTAGCGGGGGGTGGCGTAGTCGGGGTCGACCTGCGGATAGGCGCCGAATAGTGACATTGAGGTCATATCCCAATGGATCCGGGACACGTCCACCCCGAATTCGACGATTGCGCGGGTGCCGACCGACCCGGCGACGTGTTCGGCCTCGGGGGCGAGGGCGTCTGGTGCCCGGCCGATCCGGTCGCCGCCCAGCGCGTCGGCGGGGATCCCGAGCATCTCCTGGACCGCCCAGGTCTGCGCCCAGTCGGTGACCCGGACCAGCGGTGTCGGGGACGTCAGCCGGTTGGCGATCAGCGCCTCGATGACCTGGCCGTGGGTCAGCCGGGCGAGGTCACGCACGGGGCAGAGCCGGTCCACCGTACCCGCGACGTCGAGGCGGGCCAGGAAGTCGCGGACGACCGGTAGCGCGCCGAGCGTCTTCTCCAGGCTCGGTGGCCCGTACTCCAACCCGACAGACACGACCCGAACCGTGCCAGTTCAGCCACTCCCAGACCCCGCAGGAAACCCGAGGATCACACAAAAACGATCAACGGATTCCCTCCGCACGCACGTGCGGAAGACGAGACTAGCAGGCGGATACCGGACGCGATATCGCGGCGGGCGATGCGGAACGTCAGCTGGCGACGGTCGGGCCTCCGGCCTACCGGTGTTCCTCGGAGGTGGTGGCGGCTGCGGTGGTGTCCTCCCAGTGCAGGATCAGCCCGGCGAGCGCGTCGACTGCTCTGCTGTATTCCTCGGCTGTCATGGGTATGGTTTCGACCCGCTCGATGACCATGGGGCGGACGACGGGTTGTCGTCGTACTTTCCGGGACGGTCTCGCACCAGATTGGCTGCCGGCTTCCGTGCTCTCGGCGCGGGGGTCGTCCTGAGCGTGGTCGGGACCGGCCATCAGCAGCGCGCCCCCTTGAGCCTCTCTGGCCTGTATCGGCTGTCGGCGCACTCTAACTGCTACGGGAAGCGGTTCCTGGGCAACCACGGCGTCGCCTTTCATCGCCTCCGACGGCTTGTTTTGATGCCGGCGAGTTCAGGCACCGGCGCGGTTCATCCGCATTCGCGGTGATCGCCCGTTGGAGCATGGCTGTCGCCTGGTGCGGCGTGGTCGCGAACTCACCTCGTCGGGCACGCCCGCCGTCCGGCACCGGTCCGGTTCCCGGTCCTTCTGCGGGGTGTCGGGGGTGACCTGTACAACAGGGTCATGGGGCGGGCGGATTGGTCACGGTTGACGGCGTTCCTCGCGAAACAGCCGAGCGAGACGGTCAGGGTGAGTTGGTCTCGGTTCGACTGCATCGTCGGGGGAGTGCCTGCGTCCGCGGTCAACCATCAGGCCTGGTGGTCGGGAGATCGGCCGCACACCCACGCGTGGGCGGCTGCCGGGTTCGTGGTCACGGACCGTCGGCCGGGCGAATGGGTGACCTTCAGCAGAGTCGGGGCAGCGGCGAACGGTGTTTCCAAGCCCGGCGCCGGGTCCGTATGTCCCGACTGGGAGGACAGGTCAGATCCACTTCCGGTACGGCCGCTGGACTGGTCTGCCCGGCATGAGCCGACCGCCCCGTCCGAGGCAGGGAAGCTCCTGGCGGAGGTGGATCCTCGCGCCGTGCTGCTGGTGGTGCCCTGCTCGGCGGCCAAGGCTCCGGGCTGCGGGTCGCGGGTATCTGTTACGTCTCGTGGTTGGCCGGAGGAACTCCTCGCCTCCCGTGCCGAGCTCGCGTCGGCCGCGCAGGTGGACGAGTCGCGGCTCATGCCGGCCTGGCGGCGCTATATCGGCCACTTCTACCAGGCCGCGGGTAAGGCCGTCGGTGACGCCGCGCATCAGGGCCATCTCCTGATCCTCAGCGGGGGATACGGTCTGGCCCGCGCGACGGAATCGATCGGCGACTACAACCGGTCGCTCCGGCTGGCTGACTGGCCTGGCGGGCTGCTGGAACGGCTCCTGGTTGAAGAGTGCCAGACTGTCGGCGGCCCGGCGGTCGCCTTCGTCGCCGACACCACCGGCTATGCGAAGCTGCTGCGCGGTACCGCCTGGAACCGTTCGCCGAACCGGCGCGCGCTGCTGGTGACCGTCAAAGGGGCGGGAGGCGGCGCTATGCGGGCCGTGCCCACCCGTCTCGGGCACGCCTTCGGAGCGTTCTGGCGTCAGCGCCTCGACCAGCTTCCCGCGGGCATCGCCGTCGAGGTGTTGGCGTGACGGCACTCGCGCCGCCTCCCGGTCGTACCCAAGATCAGGACCGGCTGTACGACCTGCTCAGCCAGTTGTCTGAGCGCATCGGCGGGCCGCGCCTGCTCGCCGAGAGCACCGGGCGTGACCTGTGGCCGTCGCATGGCGTCTACTTCTTCTACGAGGCCGGTGAGCAGCGCGCGAACGGGAAACCTCGCGTCGTGCGGGTGGGCACCCACGCGCTGACCACGACTAGCCGGACGACGCTGTGGCAGCGGCTCAGCCAGCACCGTGGCCAGATGGCGGGGCGGCACCCGGGCGGCGGCAACCACCGTGGCTCCGTGTTCCGACTCCATGTCGGGGTGGCGATCATCCGCCGGGATGGCTGTGCCGACGCGTTACTGCGGTCCTGGCTGGCGTCTTCGGCCGACCCAGCTTGGCGGGAAGAGGAACACCTGATCGAGCAGGCGGTCAGCACGGTGATCCGAAATATGACGGTGTCCTGTCTCCCGGTACCGACCCGGTCTGATGGCACCAGCGATCGCGGTCTGATCGAACGGGGCGCGATCGCTCTGCTCTCCGGCCCCGCCGGTGTCGGCGACCAGCCAAGCCCGGGCTGGCTCGGCGCCGCGTCCCCCGACCGGAGGATTCGTGACGCCGGAGTGTGGAACATCAACCACGTCAAGGAGCGGTACGACCCCGCAGCTCTCGACCGCATCGCACACTACGTAGCTCGTCTGGCACAGGCGAACCATTAGCGATGGAACCGCGCCGCGCCCAGGCACCACGGCGCGCCAAGCGTCACCCAAGCGGCTCAATCTTCGTCCAGATGGTGCGTAATGTGAACAGATGGCCCCGGTTGTCGACCCTGGGCTAAGTGCGATTTCACGGCCCGACCGCTCCGGTATTGGCGTTGACCGGGCGACAAGGTGAATCGAGAGGGTGTCCCATCGTGGTCCACGCTGTGGAGACGAGTCTGAAGGTCCTGCTTGAGGGAACACGGCAGTACCAGGTACCGCTGTACCAGCGTACGTACTCCTGGCAGGACGAGCAGCTCAGACGGCTGTGGGACGACGTGGTCAAACTGGCCGACGACCGCGCCGAGGATCCGAAGGCGACGCACTTCATCGGTTCAGTGGTGCTCGCGCCGCAAGACATCGGCCCGGTCGGAGTACAGCAGTATCTGGTCGTCGACGGCCAGCAGCGGCTGACAACCCTGTCGCTGCTGCTGTGCGCGCTGCGCGACCACCGAGCCGCCACCGAGGAACCGATCCACCGGGACCGGATCAACGACAAGTATCTGGTCAACCAGTGGGAGCCGGAAGACCAGCGGCTGAAGCTCCTGCCCACGCAGGCAGACCGGGCCTCCTACCTGGCGAGCGTCGACGCGACGCCGCAGGCCGGCGGTGAGGACCGAGTCGGCTCGGCCTACCGCTTCTTCCGCTCCCGGCTCCAGCCGCCGGCCGACGGGGCGACCTACGGCTCGGCCGCGCAGATCGAGGATGCCGTGACCGGCGGCCTGTCGCTGGTGTCCGTCACCGCTCAGGCGGGCGACAACGTCTATCGGATCTTCGAGTCGCTGAACAACACCGGTATGCGCC
>NZ_CAUVXO010000395.1:0-4996 GCF_963555865.1 Protofrankia sp. Cr1 | reverse complement strand
GGCCGGGACACCGCCGGCCGGGACACCGCCGGGACGGACGCCGGGACGACCGGAGCCACCCGACGATGAGCGGCCACGGGCACCGGCCCGGCCGCCCCGAGCAGGCCGGCGGCGCGTCCGTTGACGCGGCCGCGCCGGTTGTCGAGCTGGACATCGGGTCGGTGGCGCACGGTGGGACGTGTGTGGCTCGTCACGAGGGCCGGGTCGTCTTCGTCCGGCATGCACTGCCGGGTGAACGGGTCCGGGCCCGCCTGACCGACACCTCGCACGACCGGTACTGGCGCGCCGACGCGGTCGAGGTCCTGGCAGCCTCTGCGGACCGCGTGCCGGCGCCGTGCCCGCACGCCGGGCCCGGCCGGTGCGGGGGATGCGACTGGCAGCACGCCTCGCTTGCCGCGCAGCGGCGGTTCAAGGCCGAGGTGGTCCGCGAGCAGCTGCGCCGCCTGGCCGGGCTCGACTGGCCGGTGGAGGTCGAAGCGCTGGACCCGCCGTCGGGTTCACCGTCGGGTTCGCCGTCCGACGGTCTCGGCTGGCGCACCCGGATGCGTTACGCACTGACCGAACAGGGCCAGGTCGCGTTGCGGGGCCACCGCTCGCACGAGGTGATCGCGGCGGCGGACTGCCGGATAGCCCACCCGCTCGTGCGTGCCGCGGTCACCGGCCGGACCTTCCCGACGACCAGCGCGGACCCGAGCGCCGGTGCTGTCGAGATTGAGATTGAGGTCGCCGCGAGCGTCTCAAGTGGTAGCACGCTCGTCACACCAGTGGAATTAATCACTACGGCGGGTGGCTCCGCCGGGCTTCGCCCGGTTGACGACGAGATCGTGGAGGTGGTAAGCGGACGCCGGTTCAGGTTGGCTCCCGGGGTGTTCTGGCAGGTCCATCCGGGCGCGCCCGAGGCGCTGGTGGACGCGGTCCTGGCGGGTCTGGCGCCACGTCCCGGGGAACGTGCCCTCGATCTGTACGCCGGTGCGGGTCTGTTCACCGCCGCGCTCGCCGACGCCGTCGGTCCCGATGGGGTCGTGGTGGCGATGGAGTCCGACCCAGCGGCGGTGGCGTCCGCCGCGCGCAGCCTCGCAGACCTTCCACAGGTGTCGTTGCGCGGAGTTCGGGTCTCGCCCGGATCCCTGCGTGGGCTGGCCGGTACCGGCGCTGACATCGTGGTCCTTGATCCGCCCCGGGCGGGCGCGGGCGCAGGCGTGATGCGCGAGCTGCTCGCCCTGCGTCCTCGGGCGGTCGCGTACGTGGCCTGTGATCCCGCACCCCTTGGCCGGGACCTTGCCGTGGCCGTCACGGCGGGTTACTCCATGGTCGGGCTGCGGGCGTTCGACCTGTTCCCGATGACCGCACACGTCGAATGCGTGGCGTTACTTCAGCGGCCCGGCTGACTCCTCTCATCTCGGTGGACACGCCGTCTCATCGTGGTGGACACGCCCGGCGGGAGCGGCGCGCGCACGCTGCGGCGTCGCCGGACGGCTCGGATCCCCCCGGGGCAAACCGCGCATCGTAAGCGCCGGATGGCCCCCTTGGAGCCTGTTTGGAACGTGTTCACATGTCCAGTCTGTGACCGCGACTGATCCTCTGACCTGCGTAGACTGAGCGGCGTCCGGGGCCGATCCCCTCAAAAGGGGGGCAGGGAGTGCACGGAGAGGAAGTGCCGGTGTCGCTTCTGTCGACCGTCCGCAATCCGCACGATCTGAAGAAACTCGCAGTTGATGATCTTCCCGCGCTGGCGGCGGAGATCCGCGACTTTCTCATTCACGCGGTGGCACGCACAGGTGGTCATCTCGGGCCGAATCTTGGCGCCGTCGAGTTGACCATGGCGATCCACCGGGTTTTCGACTCGCCCCATGACCGGATCCTGTGGGACACCGGTCACCAGTCGTATGTCCACAAGATTCTGACCGGCCGTGCGGACGCGTTCGCCGACCTGCGTCAGCGCGGTGGCCTGTCGGGGTATCCCAGCCAGGCGGAGTCACCGCACGACATCATCGAGAACTCGCACGCCTCGACGGCACTGTCCTACGCGGACGGGCTGGCACGGGCGTACGCGTTGCGCGGCGAGTCCCGCTCGGTCGTCGCTGTCGTCGGTGACGGCGCGTTGACCGGTGGCATGTGCTGGGAGGCGTTGAACAACATCGCGGCCGCCGATCGTCCGGTGATCGTGGTTGTCAACGACAACGGACGCTCCTACGCCCCGACGATCGGTGGGCTGGCCGACCATCTGGCCGCGCTGCGTCTGGCACCCGAGTACGAGCAGGTGCTCGACGTCGTCAAGCAGGTGCTGGGCCGTACGCCGCTGGTCGGTGCGCCGCTCTACGATGCCCTGCACGGGATCAAGAAGGGCATCAAGGACGTCGTCCAGCCGCAGGGGATGTTCGAGGATCTCGGTCTGAAGTACGTGGGGCCGGTGGACGGGCACGACGTCCACGCGGTCGAGTCGGCGCTGCGGCGCGCCCGTGACTTCGGCGGGCCCGTCATCGTCCACTGTGTGACCCGCAAGGGCTTCGGCTATCCGGCCGCCGAGCAGGATGACGCCGACTGTTTCCACGCCGTCGGGGTCATCGATCCGAGCACCGGCAAGCCGGCCGCGGCCGGCGGTGGCGGCGGCATCAGCTGGACGGGCGTCTTCTCCGACGAGATCGTCCAGATTGGCCGGGAGCGTCCGGACGTCGTCACGCTCACCGCCGCCATGCTCCAGCCGGTCGGCCTGAAGGCGTTCGCCACGGCCTTCCCGGACCGGGTGTTCGACGTCGGCATCGCCGAGCAGCATGCGGTCACCTCGGCCGCGGGCCTGGCCATGGGTGGCCTCAAGCCGGTGGTGTGCGTCTACGCGACCTTCCTCAACCGGGCCTTCGACCAGGTGTTGATGGACGTCGCCATGCACCGGCTGCCGGTCACCTTCGTCCTGGACCGGGCCGGTGTCACCGGCGAGGACGGGCCGTCCCACAACGGTATGTGGGACATGTCCTTCCTCCAGCTCGTGCCTGGGTTGTCCCTGGCCGCGCCGCGGGACGAGCCCACGCTGCGAGCCGAGCTCCGCGAGGCGCTGGCGATCACCGACGGTCCGTCGGTGGTGCGCTTCGCCAAGGGCAAAGTCAACCCGGACATCCCCGCGATCGAGCGGGTCGGGTCGGTCGACATCCTCTACCGCTCACCCGAGGTGACACCGTCGCGTGAGGTGCTCCTGGTGGCGGTGGGCGCGATGGCGAACACCTGCATGCAGGTCGCCGAGCGGGTCGCGAGCCACGGTATCGGGATCACGGTTGTCGACCCGCGGTGGGTCAAGCCGCTCGATCCGGTGCTCGTCGATCTCGCCCGGATGCACTCGCTCGTGGTCACGGTTGAGGACAACGGCCGGGTCGGCGGGGTCGGGTCGACCTTCGCGCAGCTGCTGCGCGACGCCGACGTGGACGTACCGCTGCGGGACTTCGGCATCCCGCAGATCTTCCTCGACCAGGGCAAGCGCCCGGAGGTCATGGCCGAGATCGGCCTGTCCGCCCAGGAGCTCGCCCGCAAGGTCGTCGAGATAGTCGCGGGCCGTGCGCCCGTCCTCGACGAGGATGCCGAGGAGTCCGAGGAGGAAAGCGCGGCCGGTCAGCTCTGAGCTCCACATCAACCCTTCGGGGTCGGTGCGTCCGTCCGAACGGTCCGGTGGGCTTTGTCCTCGCCGGACCGTTCGGCGTTGTCGGAGTTCGATCCGTTCGGCGGGGGCCGGTGACTGGCCGGAGCGTCGACGGGTTTGCGCCATGTCATGGCGGTGTGATGGTTGATCGTTGGATCGACGCTACGCTGAGCAGATGTGGCATGTACGTTCTGTTGGCGGATGGGTCGGTCGGACGGCCGGGCGCTGTCACTCAGAACCGGGCCGACCAGAACCGGGCCGACCAGAACCGGGCCGACCAGAACCGGGCCGACCAGAACCGGGCCGACCGGGCTCCAGCCGTCGAGGGCTGCGGTGGTGGTTGACGCGGGTGGCGTTGCTGCTCGCGGTCGGGCTGCTCTGCCTTGCGCTGGTCGGTCAGTGGAACGCGGTCCGGGCGTCGTTCGACGACCTGACCGTGGTGAGCGTCGCCGCAGCCGGAGGCGTCACGGTGCTGGCGGTCGGGACGAGCGTGCTGTCCTGGCGGGCGCTGTTGGTGGGGCTCGGCGCGGAACTGCCGTTACGGGCGGCGGTGCGGGTGTTCTTCGTCGGGCAGATCGGCAAGTACGTCCCGGGCAGCGTGTGGCCGGTGCTGGCGCAGATGGAGCTGTCGAGGGCCTACGGCGTGCCCCGGGCAAAGGCTGCGTCGGCGAGTCTGATCGTGTTGGCGCTGGCGGTCCCGTGCGGCGGACTGGCCGCGGCCGTGACCCTGCCGTTTGTGTCGGCGACCGCATTAGGTCACTACGGGTGGGCGCTGCTGGCGGCACCGGGGTTTGCGGTGGTGCTGTATCCGCCGGTGCTGTCCAGGCTGCTGGCGCTCGCGTTCGGTCTGCTGCGCCGGTCACCGCTGGAGCGTCCGCTCGCCGTCGGCCCGGTGCTGGCCGGTGCCGGCTGGCTGCTGACGGGCTTCGTGCTCTACGGCGTCGCGACCTGGCTGCTGGCACGTGATCTTGCGCCGTCCGTGCACGGGCCGCGCCTCCTGCTGCTCTCGGTCGGCGGGTACGCGCTCGCGTGGACGGCCGGGTTCCTTGTCCTGCTGGTCCCGGCCGGTGCGGGCGTGCGCGAGGCCGTACTGATCCTGGCGTTGGCGCCGGTGCTCGCGCACGGCCCTGCGACGCTGCTCGCCCTGGTCATCCGGCTGCTCGCGACCGTGGCCGATCTCTTGTGGGCGGCAGGCGGCATGGCCGTGCGTCCGGGCGACGCCCAACCGGTGTACGCGGCCTGCGGGGTGCCGGCCTGCGGGGTGCCGGCCCGCCGCCCCGGCAGCTCTCAAGGATGTGAATCGGATGCTTCCATAGCAGCATCGGATTCACATCCTTCGGCACCGTGAGCCGACGCGTTCCGGGCTGATCC
>NZ_CAUVXO010000394.1:0-4999 GCF_963555865.1 Protofrankia sp. Cr1 | reverse complement strand
CATGGCCAGCGCGCCGGCTAGGACGGCGAGGCCGGCCAGCCGCTCGCGTCCCTTGAGTAGTCGGCCAAGCCCACCGGCGGTGACCACGGCGATGCCGACGATGCCGAGGTACAGATATCGGCCCTGGATGGCGATCGCACGGGTGGACTCCAGGTAATCGGCATAGCTTCGCTGGCCGACCAGCAGATAGGCCAGGAAAACCGGCATGAGCAGGACCGGCACACGCACGTGAACCCCCAGGCGGGTAGGCCGCCGGCCAGGCCGGATCACGCCGGCGTCCCGGCGGTGGGTCAGCGCCGCGATGACACACCCGGTCACGGCGAGCGTCGCGGCGAGCGTCGCGACCCGGGACAGCGCAGGCGGTTCGAACATTCCCAGACCGCCCCAGAACCGACTGATGATCGTTCGCCAGAAGTAGCCGTACCAGGTGCCGAATGACTTCGGTAGCAGGATCGGTTCTCGCCGTGGTGGGTCAGTTGCCCATCCATTGGGCTCTATTGAGTGGTAGAGGATGTAATTGCGGACCCACCACCATCCGCCGGCTGCGCAGGCAAGCCCGATCGCGAGCAGCGCCGGCCGCCACGGCGGCGTGCGTACAACCGCGGCCCGCCCGGACCCGGTGGTCAGGGCGCAGCGGCGCCCGCGTGGTCCGCGTGGTCCGCGGGGCGCCGCCCAGCCGAGCGGATAGGCGATCGCGACCATCAGCACCAGCGGCAGAGCCAGCGCCTTGGTGAGTAGTGCTACGGTGAGTGACAGGGCGATGCCCACCGCTGTCCGCCGGCGCATGTCACCGGCCAGTACGCCGGCGATCAGTACTGTCAGCCCGCCGACCGAGAACATCAGCAGTCCGTCGTTGTTGAACGTGGCCCCGACCCGGGTCAGGCCGGGAACGGCGAGCGGCACTGCCGCGGCAGCCTGTGCCAACGGCTGGCAGAGCCCGAACCGCCGCGCGGCCGCCCAGGCGAGCAGGGGCAGGGGAGCGACAAGGCTGATGTTGAGCAGGCGCAGCGCCCAGACCTGCCGGTCATAGGCCCATCGCGACGATCCCGGCAGGGCCGCCAGCATGCCCGCCCCGACCACATAGATCATCGGCGGGTGCTGCACCATCTGGTTGGGCAGCCGGCCGTCCGTGACCGGCTCGGGGCCGCCCAGCGCATCAAAGGACAGGCGCCGGCCGCGGGGCGTCGGCCTGATCGCGGCGAATGGTGGATCACTGGGGGATCTGCGACCCGACTGGAACATCCCGGCGTACCGGCCGCGATCGAAGTCGTCCGAGGTGGCCGCGACCCCCTTCGCCATGATCCGGTCGCCCGGCGCCGGCCATCCACCGCCGTGGCGGAGCCCGTAGACCATGTCGACGTGTTGGGCCTCGTCGTAACCGGTCCAGGTCGGATATGTGAACGAGTAGGTCGCCAACAGCGTGAGGTGCAACGCTGTCAGCAGGACAACCCCCCGCGGTGGACGGGACCGGGCGCGGGTCAGCACGTCGTCGGGTGCTTGCCGGGGCGCCGGGGGTCTGATCGCTGCCTTCTCCGGACGACGGTGACGGCCAGACCTGGTTGGCCAGCCGTGCCCAACGGTCAGTAGGGCAACTTCAAGCCTGGGTGCACGGCTGATACTTTGTGTAATGAACCGATGGCGGTATGGTCATTTCATCCATGGTGGGTGATGGGATGGGCCGTGGATGATCATCCGGCGAGGTCTGCCACACTTACCTGGTGCGCGTGATGGTGACGGGAGCCGGCGGTCAGCTCGGAGCGGATCTCTGCCGGCTGCTGGAGTCCGATGAGCGGGTCCTTGCCTGGGCGGGTTTCACCCGCGCCGAGTTCGACGTCACCGACGCGGCCCGGGTGCGGGCGGTCATCGCGGACCAGGCCCGGCCCGCGAAGATCCAGGGTGGTCTCGTGGTGGTCAACACCGCCGCCTGGACGGACGTCGACGGCGCCGAGACCGACGAGACGGGCGCCTACGCCGCGAATGCTGCCGCTCCGGCGCAGCTGGCCGCAGCCTGTGCCGAGGTCGGCGCAACACTGGTTCACGTCTCCACCGACTACGTCTTCGACGGCACGGCGGACAAGCCGTACGAGGCCGATGCCCCCACCGCGCCGCGTTCAGCCTACGGGCGGACCAAGCTCGCCGGCGAGCAGGCCGTGCTCGCGCTGTGTCCGTCTGCCTATGTCGTGCGCACCGCCTGGGTGTACGGCGCGTCCGGGCGCAACTTCGTCCGGACGATCGCCAAGCTCGCGGCGGAGCGCGACACCCTGTCGGTGGTCGACGACCAGCAAGGGTCACCCACCTGGGCGGTGGACCTCGCCGCCGGGCTGATCGAGCTCGCGGCATCGGGGGTCAGACCGGGGATCTACCACTGCACCGGCGGTGGCGACACGACCTGGTACGGATTCGCTCGGGCGATCGTCACCGAGCTGGGGATGGACCCGGCGAAGGTCACGCCGACGACAACAGACGCGTTCCCCCGGCCGGCTCCGCGCCCGGCCTATTCGGTGCTGTCGTCCCGCTCGTGGAGCGACGCGGGCCTGACCCCGCTGCGTCCGTGGCGCGATGCGCTGGCCGCGGCTTTCCCCCAGATCACCCCTGCGCCGTAGGCCGGGAGTATCTCGACCGGCTCTAGGCAGACGTGTTGCGTTACGCCCTGGCTACGGTGCTGCCTGAACAGAACGACACCGGGATCACGACCGCCCTCGCACCCTTTCTACCGTTCACCTCCGCCCGGATCACCGGCCTGCCCGGTCCAGTGGGCGATGTTGTTCCGGGTGGTCAGGGTGTCGGGGTGGCCGGGGCCGAGAACCCGCTCCTGGTCGGGTAGCAGCTCTCGGAATAGCCGCAGCGCCTCGCCCGGATCACCGGTCTCCCCGGTCCAGTCGGCGATGTTGCCCCGGGTGGTGAGGGTGTTGGGGTGGTCGGGGCCGCGTGCGGTGCGGATGCGGGGGTACCACTCGGTCCAGCGGGTGAGGTTGGCGCGGGGGGTCGGTAGCGGCCGGCGTCGCAGGGCGCGGAGAGCGGCGCTGATCTGCCCGTTCTGCCACAGATATTCGGCTTCGGATCCAGCGGCCCACCGGTAAAGCGGATTGTCGGCGTAGATACCGGTGATGGGTGCGAGTTTCTCGACTTCGTTGAGCAGGATGCGCCGGCCCGCGGCCGGGTCGAGGGGCCGGCGGGTGTGGCGGCTGAGATGGTCGACGAGGGCGGGATGGAACAACCCGACCAGTTCACCGGCGGTGCCGGGTTGGGAGCGCACGACGAGCCGGCCCAGCCGGGCCAGGACGTCGCGGACGTCCTTCGGCCGGTCGGGTCCGTCGAGCCAGCCGCTGGCCCCGGCGAGCAGATCGATCGGGATCACCGGCCCGGCGCCGGCGGCGGTGAGCGGGGTCAGCACGGGCAGGAGGTTGGCGGTCCATTCGGTGGCGTCGTAGGCGCCGGCCTGGTCGATGCAGGCCTGGTCGATGATCCGGTCGAACAGCCCGGCCAGGAGCTCGGTCCGGCTGTCGCCGAGGTGTAGACGTTCGAGCAGGGTGTCGCGTTCGGTCTGGGTGAGCGCGGCGTAGGTGTCGGCGATCAGGCGTGCCAGCAGCCAGGCGCTGGCCCCGCGGGCGCACAGGTCCGCGAGGGTGTCGGCGGCGGCGGGCGGGACGCAGCGGCGCTGCAGGTAGCGAGCCAGACTGGCCGGGGCCGCGGTGTCGACCGTGAACTGCTGCCCGCCGGTCACCGCGGGGCCGGGCTCGCGGCTGGTCACGATCAGCCGCAGTCGGGGAAGGTCGGGATCCTCGGCCATGGCGACGAGAGCGGCTACGACGCCGTCGCCGGTGGTGTCGTCGAGCTGGTCGAGACCGTCGACACCCAGCCGGATGATCTCATCGCCGGGAAGGTGCCGCAGCGGCCCGGTCACGTCGTGGACGAGGGGCGGTTGCTGGTCCAGTGTGTCCGCGGGTTGGCTGTCGCGGTAGGCCGCCACGGCCATGCGGAACCCGGGGACGCTGTGATCGAGATTTTTGTGCAGAGCGTCGGTGAGGGAGTACAGGGTGGTGGTGCGGTCGAGATAGACCAGCGCATGGAGGAACCGGTCCGGGACCGTGGCCCTGGTCAGTTCAGGTCGGGCGAGCGCGCTGAGCAGCGTGGACTTGCCCGAGCCGGCCGGGCCGACCACGGCAAGCCAGCGGGCGCGGCTGGCGCGGGCGAGCAGCCCCTCCACCATCCGCGGGGTTTCCAGGCCGGTGGTGAGGTCGTCGGCCATCGCGCCCGCCGGATCGCCCGGGGGTGGGATACGGCCGGGGGCACGCTGCCGGTTGGGCGCCAGCCACAACCCGGGATCGCCTTCGTCGGTGACTCGATGGCCGTCGAACGTGCTGCGCTGCGGTGACTGGCCGCGGCACGTGATCAGGTCATGGGCGTCCTGGCAGCCGATCCATGCACCGCGCCCGGCGTGCCCGGCGTGCAGCAGTTCGGTCAGCGCTCGGGTGAAGCAGCCGTCCGCGGCGGGCCGATCATCAGTCGCGGTCAGGAGGTCGAACCTGCTCCCCGCGGCCATGGCGACCGAGGCCACCCCGTGGGCGACCTCCACCGCGGCCTGCCCGCTGTGGCAGGCGTCGAGCAGAACGACCAGCCCGTCGATCTGGTCATGGTCGCGGAGGAGTTCCCGTAGGCGTTGCCCGACCAGCCACGCGTTGTCGGTCGACGGGCGGTCCGGGTCGGCGCAGTCGTAGGGCAGGAGGTAGAAGTCGGACAGGCCCGTCGCGGTGGACCCGTCGAACCCGACCTGCCCATGGCCCACGAACGCGAGGAACAACGCCGACCCGTTGTCATGGGCGAACCGGAACGCCGTCATGACCCGAGCGGCCATGTCCGACAGCGTCGGGTTGAGGACGAGCCCTGGCTGGTCGCCGAGCGCGGATCCGCAGCCACCCACCAGGGGGTCGGTGAACGCGGCGTACAGTTCCTGCGCCAGCGTGGGTAGGAATGACAGGTCCCCCAGCGCCTCGCACTG
>NZ_CAUVXO010000393.1:0-5017 GCF_963555865.1 Protofrankia sp. Cr1 | reverse complement strand
GTGTGGTGTTGGGGTATACCCCAACACCACACTATGGGGTGGCCGAAGAAACGTCAGGTTAAAGTCCTCGACGAGGTTTCTTGACGCCTGTCCGCTCGGTTCTTAGAGTCCATCCTGACATTTCAGGGTGCGGAAGGGGTGGGGGCGGATGCGGGTCGGCTACATCAGGGTCAGCAGCATCGACCAGAACACGGTGCGGCAACTTGACGGGGTCGACGTCGACCGGGTGTTCACCGACAAGGCATCCGGAAAGGACACCGACCGGCCGAAACTCGACGAACTGATCGCGTTCGTCCGCGACGGCGACACCGTGCTCGTGCACTCGATGGACCGCCTCGCCCGCAACCTCGACGACCTCCGACGCCTCGTACGGACCCTGACCGGCAAGGGCGTGCGGGTGGAGTTCGTCCAGGAGAACCTCACCTTCACCGGCGAGGACTCGCCCATGGCGACGCTGCTGCTCTCCGTCATGGGCGCGTTCGCCGAGTTCGAACGCGCCCTCATCCTCGAACGCCAACGTGAAGGCATCGCCGTCGCCCGCCAGCGCGGCGTCTACACCGGCCGCAAACCCGCCCTCACCCCCGACCAGGCAGACCAGCTCCGTGAACGCGCGGCCGCCGGTGCGCGGAAATCCGACCTGGCCCGCGAGTTCGGCATCAGCCGCGAAACCGTCTACAGCTACCTACGGACCACCACCATCGCGGCTGTCACCGGCTGAGCCAACCGACGCACAGGGCCACGAGCCCGCCCTCCGCGAACGCGCCGCGGGCTGACGCCACTGACCGTTCGGTTGCTGCTCAAGCCCCGAAGCCGACCGCTGGGACGTGCTGCGGATGGCCATGCGTCGGAGGCTTGGACGTCCGGTGGACAAGGCCCAGATCGTCCGGACCCTCGTGATGCTTGCCGAACGAGATGAAGCGGTCCGCGACGCGCTCGTCCAGGCGCTGCGAGCACAGGACGAACTCGATCAGGAACTCGGGAAAGCCCGCCCGTGACACCGAGGTGTCCCGACACCTCGGTGTCACGGTGTCTGAAATGACGGTCTCACGCCGCGTGAGTGTTGTCCGTGTTTATAGGGTTTTGTCGCGCCCGGGAAGGGAGGCCTACCGGGCGCGTGAGCAGCCTGTGTGGCTCGCCGCGGGAGTGGGTTCGTTCACTGCTGCGTCCACAGCCGCACCGTGTTGTCGTCACCGGCGCTGGCGAGGGTGCGGCCGTCCGGGGAGAACACCACCGACAAGACCCCCTTGGTGTGGTGGGTGAGGGTGCGGGTGTGGGTGGTGATGTCGGTGACGTCCCGCAGCCGCACCGTCCTGTCGGCACCGGCGCTGGCGAGGGTGCGGCCGTCCGGGGAGAACGCCACCGACAAGACCTCGTTGGTGTGGTCGGTGAGGGTGCGGGGGGTGGCGGTGAGGTCGGTGACGTCCCGCAGCCGCACTGTCCTGTCCCTGCTGGCGCTGGCGAGGGTGCGGCCGTCCGGGGAGAACGCCACCGACAAGACCCGGTTGGTGTGGTCGGTGAGGGTGCGGGTGCGGGTGCGGGTGTGGGTGGTGAGGTCGGTGACGTCCCACAGCCGCACTGTCCTGTCCCAACTGGCGCTGGCGAGGGTGCGGCCGTCCGGGGAGAACACCACCGAGCTGACCCCGTCGGTGTGGCCGGTGAGGGTGTGGGGGGTGGCGGTGAGGTCGGTGACGTCCCGCAGCCGCACTGTCCTGTCGGTACCGGCGCTGGCGAGGGTGCGGCCGTCCGGGGAGAACGCCACCGACAAGACCTGGCCGGTGTGGTCGGTGAGGGTGTGGGGGGTGGCGGTGAGGTCGGTGACGTCCCACAGCCGCACCGTCCTGTCGGCACCGGCGCTGGCGAGGGTGCGGCCGTCCGGGGAGAACACCACCGAGCTGACCCAGTCGGTGTGGCCGGTGAGGGTGTGGGGGGTGGCGGTGAGGTCGGTGACGTCCCACAGCCGCACCGTCCTGTCGGTACCGGCGCTGGCGAGGGTGCGGCCGTCCGGGGAGAACACCACTGCGAGCACGCCGCGACTCAGCCAGAAGCTTTTGTGGCCGCGGAGAGGCGTGCCGAGGGGCTGCCACCGCGGGTATTCTTCTCTCCGTTGTGTTGGGGGAGCGCTACGAGTGGTGGCGGGGAGTGGTCTGCCGCTGCTGGGGGTTGCTGGTGGTTTCGTCGGGTGGAGGGCTGCGAGTCCGGCGCGTATCTGGTCTGGGTCGGCGCGGGTGGTGGGGTCTTTGGTGAGCATCCGGCGTAGGAGATCGGCCAGGGGTGGTGGTGCGTGTCGGGGTGGGGGTGGTTCGGTGTCGAGGATGGCGTACATGGTCGCCGGCAGGTCCTTCCGCCGGAAGGGGGAGGCGCCGTCGACGGCTTCGTAGAGGGTCACGCCGAGGGAGAACAGGTCGCTGGCGAGGCTGGCGGGCTGATTCTTCAGACGTTCGGGTGCGGTGTACAGGATGCTCATCGGGCCCCGACCGCTTTCGGTGATCCGGGTGGCGTCGTGCAGGGTGGCGATCCCGAAGTCGGCGAGTTTGGCCGTGCCGGCGGCGGTCAGCAGGATGTTCGCGGGTTTGATGTCGCGGTGAACGATGCCGTTGGCGTCGGCGAAGGTGAGGGCGCCGAGGACCGCAAGACCGATCTGGGTGACCCGGTCGGCGGGCAGGGGTCCGTCGCGGTTGATGACGTCGGCGAGGCTGGGGCCATCGATGAGCTCGAGGACGATCCAGGGCATCCGCTGGTCCTGGACGACGTCGTGCATGGTGACGATGTGGGGGTGGCCGCGTAGCCGGGCGGTACTTTGAGCTTCTCGCCAGGCCCGTGCGAGGAGCTGCTGTTGCCCGGTGGCGGACTGCGTGTCTCGCAGGTTGATCTGTTTGAGGGCGACGACAACGTCGAGGGTCTCGTCGTGTGCCTTCCACACCGCGCCCATGCCGCCTGCGCCGAGGCGGCGGGTCAGCCGGTAGCGGGACGCGATGAGCTGTCCCACGAACGCGTCAGAAGGCATCGTCTACCCGCCTCGGGAGCGGAACCGGCCGGATGGGATCGGCGACGGGTACCCGGGCTGGCCGGCGCATCCCGTCGATCCCGACAGACGTGCTCATTTGTCCCCCCACGGTGCGGATCCTAGTGGTGACCGGCCGACGCAGCCGTAGCGGAAAGGCCGCACACGGACTCACCGCCGACCTGGCCGGAAGCGGCCGGCGCGGCGTTAGAAGGCGGCCGGTCGCTCAGGAACTACCCCGACCGGCCAGGGCGAGCGGGGATCGCTGTCCGGCGGCGGCTGCAGGGCCCGGTACACCGTCGAGCGCCCCACCCCCAACCTGCGCGCGATCACACTCACCGACTCGCCCTTCGCCCGCCGGGCCCGCACGACGGCGAGGGTGTCCTCGTCCACGGCGACCGGCCGGCCGCCCCGGCGCCCAGCGGCGTGCGCGGCGCGCAGCCCGTCCAACGTCCGCTCGCGGATGAGGTCGCGTTCCATTTCGGCGGCCATGGCGGCGACCAGGAACAGCATCTTGTCGGCGATGGTGGCGCCCGCCGGGCGGTGGAGGCCGGCGCAGATGCCGGTGAGGATGTGCAGGTTGATCCCGTGGGCGTGCAGGTCGTCTTCGAGGAGCACCAGGAGCTCCTTCATCGACCGCGCCACCCGGTCCGGCTTATAGATCACCAGCGTGTCCCCGGCTTTGAGGAGCTCGAGCGCCCGGCGCAGCTGCGGCCGCTCTTTGCGGCTGCTGGCGGTCTCGCCGATCACCTCGCGGCAGTGCGCACCGGCGAGGGCGTCGAGCTGGGCCTGGTGGTCCTGCGCCCGGGTGGAGACCCGCGCGTACCCGATGCGCACCCGGTTGTCGTAGCCCGCCCCACCGGTCCCGGTTTCGTTCACCGGCGGATCGTCCCAAAAACGGTCCCGAAACCTCGTTCGCGACACGGGGTTTCGGGACTAGTTTTCGGGACGGTTTTCGGCCCTCTCAGCCCCTTGTGGATCTTCCTTGCTGCCAGTCCCGTTAATGACCGTTACCGGGACGCCCGCTCCCGGGTCCGGGACCTGATGGTCAGGATCGGGTGTGGTGACGGGAGACCGACAGCAGGGTGCGGTTCCCCGTCGACGGGCATGGCCGTCACACTCGCGTCGTGCCCCGTCTGCGTCTGGCCCCCGTGGTTCTGCTCCTGGCGCTGGCCGCCTGTGCAGCCCCTGCCACAATCCGGGGGACGGCGTCGACCCCGACGCCCTCGGGCGCGGCGGACCGGGTCGTGCCGGCGGCGACGTCCACGGTCTATCCGGCCCACTGCCAGACGCGGGATCATGAGGAGCTGCCCGACCCCGTCTGTACGCCGGGGGCGGTCAACCCCGACGTCACCCAGGCGACGATCGGCCGCACGATCTGCACGGCGGGGTGGACCGCGACGATCCGGCCCCCGGTCTCCTACACCAACCGAATCAAACAGCAGGCGGTGGCCGCCTACGGCGCCTACGCCGGCCCGGACCTGGGCTCCTACGAGCTCGACCATCTGATCTCGTTGGAACTCGGCGGCGCGCCGGCGGCCGTGGCGAACCTGTGGCCGGAAAAGGGGTTGCACAACGCCAAGGACCCGGTGGAAAACGCCGCCAAACAGGCTGTCTGCGCCGGCCGGCTCTCCCTGGCCGACGCCCAGCACGGGATCGCCACCAACTGGATCACACTCGGGCGTCAACTCGGTGTCGCCGGGATACCCGCGTCCTGACCGCTCCTGGCGTCCAGTCGTCATCCCCCGCGTCGACAAACTCGACCTAAATATCGGCTTTATCCCTGTTGCTGGCGTTCGGGACGGGGTGCCCGGCGGTGGGTATCGGGCGCCAGTTCCCGTCGTGCCGACGATCGCTCTACGGGTCTGGTCCCGCGCTGTGGGTACACCCTCGTCCATGGTACGAGAGAGCGGGAGCGGGTGGCAGCGAGTGGCGCTGCTGGGGTTCGGGCTGGGCGGCCTGGTGGTGCTCGTCGTGCTGTGGAACAAGGCCCCGGCTCTTTACCAGCACGCTAGG
>NZ_CAUVXO010000392.1:1282-5698 GCF_963555865.1 Protofrankia sp. Cr1 | reverse complement strand
GTGGTGTCCACGCTGGCATAGGACATGATCCCGCTGCCGTTGGGGGTGTACCGGGTCAGGCTGGTGTTCTTGTAGCGGACCTCGGCGACGGAGGAGAAATCGAACTGCGACCAGTTCCAGCCGTACGTGGAGGCGAACGTCGGTGACTGCGCGGTCAGCTGCCAGATGTTGTCGTACATCCACACCACCGGGCGGGTACCACCCAGCACGTCGGTGAGGAAAGCGGTGGGCACCTGCTCGTCGTAGGTGGAGCCGACGTAGACGACCGCCTTGTAGTTCGCCATCTCACCGGCCGTGTATGCGGCCACCGGATGCGCCTTCCAGGTACCGAAGTGGGACACGAGGTTTGCCGTCTGCATGGCGTACTGCTCGCCGAGCCAACCCCACTGGCCCGTGGTGTCGTACAGAATCAACGTTCCGGAAGGAGTTGTCGCCACCGTGGTGACGGCAGCCGACTGGATGCGCAACGCCGAGGTGGTGGCCGCCGGACGGATCGTCCTCGACGCAGCGGAATCGGAAGTGGAGCTCACCGGCCGGGGCCCGCGGCGAGGGGGTGAGGTGGACGGTGGGGGCGGTGGCGCGATCAGCTGACCGTCGGCCAACACCTGCGCATCGCTGTGATGCTGCGATGTTCCCCTGGAATGCGGCCGCTGCGCAGTTGCCGCCGTGGCCGTACTGACCAGGCCCGCAACAAGCGCCAGAACGGCAACTAAGATCGCTACTAGAGCCGCGGAATCGGCGGGTTCGCATCTACATCACGTCCTTTCGGGATGGATCTGGTTGACCTGGACAGGCTGATGATCATCCGTGGCACCCGTGGACGCACGGCTGGCGGAGCGGCCCACCGCAGTGCGAGCCTGACGTGGCACACCGATGGTCGCCGGGCCGACCGGTGGACGGAACCGGGGCACGAACTCGTCGACCGGCGGACCCAAACCGAAGTAGTGCGCCAGCGCCGCAACGCTGCGCCGCGCCGCGCCGCCGTCGCCGTACGGGTTCACCGCTTCCGCCATTGCCGCGTACGCAGCCGGCTCATCAAGGAGCCGACCGACGCCGTCGACGATGCGGCGGGGGTCCGTGCCGACCAGTGCCACCGTCCCGGCATCCACGCCTTCGGGCCGCTCGGTGTTGTCCCGCATGACGAGCACCGGTTTGCCGAGACTTGGCGCCTCTTCCTGGACTCCCCCGCTGTCGGTGAGCACAATGGTGGCGCGACTCATCAGGTGGGCGAAGGCGGTGTAGTCGGCCGGATCGGAGACAACCACGTTCGTCAGGCCGCTGACGGCGGGCATGATTGCCCCACGCACGGTCGGGTTGCGATGGATCGGAAAAACGATCAGAAGATCTGGCCGCTCCGTCGCGAGCTGCGCGAGCGCCTTTCCGATATTGCGCATCGGCTCGCCCCAGGATTCCCGCCGGTGGGCGGTGACAAGGAGCACGGGCCGGTCGCCGGAAGCGTTGCGCTCCAACTCCGCCAGCAACGGGTCGTCTTTCGGCACAGGCTCCTTGACAACCCAGAGCAACGAATCGATCACGGTATTGCCGACGACGAGAACCGTGTCCGGCTTGACGCCCTCTGCGAGGAGATTGTCACGACTGGTGGGGGTGGGCGCCAGATGCAGGTCGGCGAGCTGGGTGGTCAGCCGGCGGTTGATCTCTTCGGGGAACGGTGAGGTGGGGTCGTTCGTGCGCAGGCCCGCTTCCAGGTGCGCGACGGGAACCCCCAGGTAGAAGGCGGCGAGCGCGCCCGTGAACGTCGTGGTCGTATCCCCCTGGACGATCACGATGTGCGGTTGGATCTCCGTGATGGCCGCCTCCAGGCCGCCGAGCGACCGGGTGGTGACCCCGGCGAGCGTCTGGCCCTGCTGGAGGACGTCGAGATCGACGTCGGGAACGATGCCGAACAGGTTGTTGACCTGGTCGAGCATGCTCCGGTGCTGGCCGGTGACGGCGACGACGGGACGGAAAAACGGCGAGGCCGCCAGCTCACGGACCACCGGGGCCATTTTGATTGCTTCTGGGCGGGTGCCGTAAATTACCAGGACGGTACGGTCTGGCCCACTGTCAGGACGGGTCGATGTTTTTATGGCCATAACATGTCCTTTCGTCGGTCCTTGTCCGTGTCGGGTCAGGGATGCGGGTCGGGTCAGGGATGCGGGATCGGCGCGGGAAAGTCATGAGCGTGGGCGGGTGGGCGGAGGATCCGTACCGACGTGGATCCGGCGGAACTCCACGTCGGAGTCCTCGCAGTACAGACCCACAGCGCCGGCGAGGTAGGGGCGTTCCGGGTCGGTGAGATCAGCGATCACGGCTCCGTCGACGGCAACGGTGATCCGGCCGCCAGCTTGGGTGATCCCGACCGTGTGCCAGGTCGCGATGGTCGTGCGGGGCACCTCGCCGCTGGCGAGGAACCGCTGCCCGCCGGGATAGGCCGGATCCTGCTTGCTGATCTCCCAGCCGTTGGCTTTAAGGGCGAACGCATAGAAATGGCTGATATCGGTGTAATGCCACAAAACCCAACCAACCTCCCAGGGCTGCGGCCCAGGCGTACGCAGCTGGCGGACGGTGCGCAGCTGGGCGGTGACGTCGACGTCGGTGTAGCGGTCGGCACTGACCACCAGCGCCGCATGGGTCGCGCCGGGTCCCACCGCCGATTTCGGGGCCAGCGAGATCACCTCATCGTCAACGGTGCGGCCTGTGGTCGGCTCCACGGTCGGGCCTGCCGTCGAGCCTGTGGTCTGGCCATAGCCGTCGAAGACCGCGAGCCATGCGCCATGTCGGCTGCCGTCCACCCAGCGCACCATCTCGTCGTCCTCCTGGAACAGGCCGGTGAGCCGCCACATCCCCAGCAGCCCGATCAGGGCGAGCAGACTGACCAGCGTGATAACGGCGAGGATGGCCAGCCGGACGAGCAGTCCGGATCCGCAGCCGGCCGGCCCACGCCCCCGGCTGGTGTCGGCGCCGTCGGGCGGATCAGCGGGCAGCAACGGTCGCACCGACGTCATCCATCGACGGGGACCGGCTCGCCGGCGTGCTCCGGCGATGCCGCCAGACTGACGTCTTCGCTGGTCACCATGGTCGCTGCCACCGCGGCTGCACTCGCGGCCGCAAGGGCGGGTGTAAGGGCTGGTGCAGCCAGACTTTCCTCCGGGCTGCGGACGGTCTTGTGCCAGCTGTTGCGGCCGCTGAGCATCCGGGCGATCGCCCACCAGCCGGCGACGAACCAGACCAGGGCATACAGGATGTAGAGGTGGCCGTAACCGATCAACCGAAGGACGCCGACTCCGGAGAGCGGCTCCTGCCTGCGATAGACCAGCGCGCAGATCAGTGCCGGAACGGCGGCCATCAGGTAGGCACCGGCGAACAAACTCGGATCGGGGCTGGGCCCACCGGCGAACCAGTCGGCCAGAACCGCGGCGGTCGAGAATCCGAACGCGAGTGTGAGCAGGGACGCCAATAAGATCAATAATGGGCTCGACAGGTGGAAGAGCATGTCGGGCAGGCTGCGGATCCGCGCCTCCCGAATCACCCGCGGTATCAGCCGCCATGACTGCAGGTGCCCTTGGAACCA
Source organism: Protofrankia sp. Cr1 (assembly GCF_963555865.1). Classification (NCBI taxonomy): domain Bacteria; kingdom Bacillati; phylum Actinomycetota; class Actinomycetes; order Frankiales; family Frankiaceae; genus Protofrankia; species Protofrankia sp. Cr1. The sequence continues at coordinate 2,127 of NZ_CAUVXO010000392.1, read as the reverse complement.
TCGCGAGCGCTGGCGCAGCAGCCGACGAAGTCTCACCACGCCCTGCTGGTGGACGTCGGCCTGCGGGCAGAACCGGTTGCGCCAACCCGCGAGCAGCAACCTGACCCCGAGGTCGAGATCCTCGGTCAAACTGTGCGTCCACGGCTCGTCGCCCAGTGACCGCAGTGCTGAAAGCCGCACGAACTGGCCGTTGCCACCCAGCCCCACGTTGTCGACATGAGCCCGACCGCGCTGGAAGATGTCCGTGTAGATCACGAACTCCATGTCCTGCATACGGGCCAGCAGGTTGCCACGACGGTTGTTGATGCGGACGCCGGTCTGGACGCCGGCTGTACGCGGGTCGCTGAAGTACGACGCGACGACGTCGACGGCATGGGAATCCAGGCGTCCGTCCGCGTCGACAACAACGACGATCACGTTGTTCGGGTCGCGGGTGGCGACCTCATCGCGAACGCGGAGGTGGGCGATGGCGGCGTTCAGGGCAGCGCCCTTGCCTGACCGGGCATTGGGCAGATCACGCCGCAACAGCCACCGGCGCTCGTCGTCGACCCCGCGCACGATGCTGGACGTAGCGTCGTCCGAACCGTCGTCGACCACCAGGACCCGAATGTCGTCCCTTGCGGTGGCCAGCAAGCGCCGCAGACTCGCCCCGATCACCGCCTCCTCGTTGAGGCAGGGCATGACGAACACGTAGAACAGCCCGGCGGGCACAGCCTGCGGCGGCTGCTGGTGGGTGCGGGACAGCAACAGCATCGTCACCAGGTAGAGGAAACCCATGACAATCAACCCGGCGGCGAGTAACCATGCGGCATCGACCCCTTGGCCGAGTAACGACCCCGCCGACA
>NZ_CAUVXO010000392.1:0-643 GCF_963555865.1 Protofrankia sp. Cr1 | reverse complement strand
ACGAAACCACGGCGAAATTCCGCTGAAATCCTGACTTTTCGCACACGGCACGGCCAGGTCATCGGTTGGCCCGTCGTCCGGCTGGTCGGCCGATACTCTCGGTCACGCTGAAACGCTCGGCCGACGTATGCCCGAGACGACCGCGGACGCGCAGGAGGAGGGCCAGAAGAATACATACCACAGCGGCAGCGAGATACAGCACGAATGCCAGACCGACAACGTCGGTCAACACGCCGGACAGCATGTCGAAAACCTTAGAAGTAGTACTTCCGCTCAACGCGTGATCGGCCGCACGCGATTCGAACATAGATTCTCCATCAAGGCATAGATGCCCAGGTCTCCACCGGCGCGCAGCAACGCCTGATGCCCCTGACCTGCGCTGTTGGCGCTCGCCAGCGGCGACAGAGAGGTGCCCGACCAGCCTGGAAAGAACGCGAAAACAGGCGACTCACGGCACCCGTCAATTCCGCGGATCGCCGTATCACTCACGCCTTGAGGTGTAGCCGGCTCACTATAACAGCGGCAGGATTCCCCAGACCACCGCCGTCACACGGGTCGTACGATCCAGCTCATCCCCCTTGGACCTGGCCTCCCGAGCACTCGGCGAGGCGGTGGCGACACCCTCGACCGTCTGGCGGAGAAC
>NZ_CAUVXO010000391.1:3303-5285 GCF_963555865.1 Protofrankia sp. Cr1 | reverse complement strand
ACCTGGACCTGACGTCGTCACCGACACCGACGGTGTTTCCGACGGACAGTGCGACGGCGACGGCCAGCGCCAACCCGTTCAGTAACTCGATCATTCCAGCGAATTTTCCGTTCCCGGACGGATCGACCCACGTAATCTCCAACAGCAAGCCCACCGACGCATCGATCAGCTTGAAGGGAGTGACCCCGGCCGCGGCGGCGGACTTCTACCGAAAGGCCCTGCCCGGCATCGGTTACAAACTCTTCCAGCAGTCCGCGTCCGACGGACGAATCAAGGTTACTTTTTCCGGGCACAGCCAGAGCGTCGAGATCCTCGCGGGCGGCACCACCTCACCCAATCTCATCGTGATCGTATTTACCCAATGCAGCACCGCCGTGCAGGGGGCGGCGATTCCGACGCGTCGAAGTGACCGGGTCGCGTGCCAGTGAGAATGCCCGGTTTCACACGGTCACAGCGCGACCGGCCCGAGCGTCGGCAACGTGGGCCACGCGGATGACACGATTTACCGGTACCGGCTGCATACCGGCATCGCCGTAGCGGTCGGTGTAGTCCTGATGAGTGGAAGGTTGCCATCTTCCACTCGTGCCGGCGCGCTGGGCCGCGCGGCCAGTCGGGCAGCCGGCCGGGCGGTCAGCCGAGCAGCACGACCACGCCGATGAGCAGGACCATCTTGGCGATGATCGCGATCTCGGCGGCGCGGCCGGACACCTGATGAATTCCGGCGGCGTCCAGCAGATGGGGAACTGCCATCCGCACCCGCGGCCAGAGCGTCAGCACTATACCGGTGCCGGCCGCGGCGACCAGGGTCCGAGCGGTCGCGGACCCAGGGGCGAGCACGCCGGTGATCGCGGTCGCCGCGACGACCGCGACGGCTTTGATTCCGGCGAAGCCGGTGATTACCGTCCCGATCCGCAACAGAACCACGGCAACGACTCCAGCCACAAAGATTGACACAAGAGCCGTGGCCGCGGTGTCGGGGTCAACCCGTACCTCGGCGAGCCGGACCATGTGTACTCCAGGTGCAGCCTGGTCGAGTCGTGCGAACCACAGCGAAACTGCCGTGAGCAGGGCGACGACCGCCTCCACCAACCGCAACACCACCAGGGCGGATGCGAGCATGACCAACCTACGTCCCCGGCGGTGGCCGAATCGGAAATTCGACACGGTCGGTTGATGTGCGCCCGACGGTGCCGGTGCGGATGGATTCTCGAGCGTCATCACGTGCGCTCCTTCCCGATGGCCTTCGCTGTCATCGGCAGGATGCTCCGCGATCATGTGGACCAGGTGAGAGCAGGATCGGAAACAGTCAGGCCGACAGCGGCTGCTCGCGGGCGCAGGATCCACCACGGTGGCCGATTGGTCACGTGTCGGGGCGGGGTTCCCGCGCGACTTATGGACCGTCGCGGCCGGCTGAGATGCCGTTTCATAACGGAACGTGATATCGAAGGTGTGCCCGCCGGGTGGAGCCGTGCGACACGGACCTCACGGCGCGGATGCTCGAGCATCGGATCTTCCGATCGGTGGCAGCGTGTTACAAGGCAGGCCGGGCAGTCGCAGCTGTGGCAGGTACCTACCGGAGGTGGAAAACCCGATATGGCAGAGCGGAAAACGCAACGGAATGTCGAAGACTGGGCACACGACCTTCCCGCCGGCTTCATCGAGTGCCGCACCATGGGCCATCGGTGGGAACCGCACACCGCAGCGTGGGACAAAGAAGCCAGGGCATACCATGTCGCGCATGAGTGTGACCGTTGTGGGACCCAGCGCAAGGCCTGGTGGAGTAGAACGGGAGAAATCTCCTCGGCCTCTTACAGCTATCCCGACGGCTATCTCGACGAAAGACGTCGGTTACATCGGCGCCGCCGGGCGGGGTGTACTGCGCACGGAATACCTGACCCGCGTCTTCAGCGGCAGCGTCGACAGCGCCAACGGCAAGAAGTCGCCATCGTGACCCCGCCACGCCAGCCGGCGTCGTCAGCGGG
>NZ_CAUVXO010000391.1:0-3084 GCF_963555865.1 Protofrankia sp. Cr1 | reverse complement strand
GGGCGTGGCATCCTCGCTGCCGGTACTCGTGCTGATGGCACGGCGTGCCGTGTTACCGGGAGCGGCGGGTCAGTCGCTGATCCGCCGCATCACAGTGCCGAGCTGACCGACCACCTCGTCGAACGAAGCGTCCGCGTGGAAGCAGGCGACGAGCGACCCACGATCGTCACGGTGGGAGACCGGCGGTGGGACGAACGCCCGCTGCACGAATCCGAAAGCATGGCGCGCCCGCTCGTAGACATCGTCGGTCCCACCGCTTTTGAGCCAGCTGCGCAGGACGTAGTTGTGCGCCGCGACAACCGCGGCAGCGGCTACGACACTGCGCAGTCCGCTGTCGGCCAGTCCGCTGTCGGCCAGTCCGCTGTCCGGATGGCGACCATCGGGCGGGCGGTGTGGGGCCTCGCTGATGAAGCGGTTCTGGAGGTAACGCGCCACCACACGCTCGTAACGGTCGGTACTCGCGATTTCGCGATCCCGTAGTGACGGCACCTGCCTGGTCAACTGGAACCGCTTCAGCGAGATGTCAGCGTCCTCGACGTAACGATCCAGCACCAGTTGGGCGCCGGCGCAGGCGATGGCCAGCGGAGGTTCGGTGGGGCTGGCGTCGGTGAACAGCCGGGCCATGTCGTCGAGCCACTCGTCGTGGTCGGGAAAAATCGCCTCCTCCTTCGCGGAGAAGTACCGGAAGAAGGTTCGCCGGCCGACTCCGGCTGCTTCGGCGATCTGGTCGACGGTAGTCGCCTCGTATCCGTTGGTGAGGAACAGCTCCATCGCGGAGCCGACCAGGGCACGCCGCACCTGCCGCCGCCCGGCCGCGGTCCGGCCGCTGCGCCGCCTGGGTGCCCGATCCGCCGCATCCGCCATGTCACCGGACCTTACCGAACCGTTCTTCCGGGTCCCTGCTTCCTAACGGCACCAGGTGCCGCTACAGTTCAGCTGCAAGGTCCGACCACTCCGCCTCATGCACCACCGGGAACCCGCGCGGGGTGCCATGGAGAACGTGGACGCAGTCGGTTGCCGTGCGCAGACCAGACCGGGGCTGCAAGGGTGGCTCAGACTTCAGGGGTGGCTCAGTGACTGACGTACCAGCGGCGGACGTACCAGCGCAGGTGGCAGTCGACGTGACAAGGGTGGGCGTGGTAGGCGGTGGCCTGATGGGCTCGGGAATCGCCGAGGTGTGTGTCCGCGCGGGTCTCGATGTGACGGTCGTCGAAGCGGACACCGGCCGCGTTGCGGCGAGCCGTGGCCGGGTCGTCAGCTCGCTGGACCGTGCGACGTCACGGAACAAGCTGTCGGCCGACGATCGTGACCGGGCGTTGGAGCGTCTGAGCTTCACCACGGACCTCAACCAGTTGGCCGACCGTCAGCTGGTGGTCGAGGCGGTCGCGGAGGACGAACGGTTGAAGGTCGAGGTTTTCCAGGATCTCGACAAGGTGGTCGAGGATCGTGGCGCGATTCTCGCGTCCAACACGTCGTCCATTCCCATCATGAAACTCGGGATGGCGACCAGCAGGCCGCGTCACGTGATCGGGATCCATTTTTTCAACCCGGTGCCCGTCTTGGCGCTGGTTGAGCTCGTGCCATCGTTGCTGACCGATGAGCAGACCCTGGTCAGGGCGGAGGCCTTCGTCGGTGACGTGCTGGGAAAGAAGGCAATCCGGTCCCAGGACCGTGCGGGTTTCGTGGTGAACGCGCTGCTCGTACCATATCTGCTGTCTGCCGTCAGAATGCTTGAGTCGGGTTTCGCCTCGGCGGCCGACATCGACAGTGGGATGGTGCTCGGATGCGCCCACCCCATGGGCCCGCTGGCGCTGGCCGACCTGATCGGTCTCGACACGATACACGCGATCGCCGAATCGCTGTATGCCGAGTTCAAGGAGCCGCTGTACTCGGCACCCCCGTTGCTCATGCGAATGGTTGACGCCGGTCTGCTCGGAAAGAAGAACGGCCGCGGTTTCTACGAGTACGGTCCGGCCGGCGCATGAATCCGGCGAACACCGGCACAGGTGTGTATCAGCTCGGCGAGGAGCACCAGGCGTTGCGGGACGCCGTGCGGCAGCTGGCCGAAAAGGAGATCGCCCCGCCCGCCGCCGATGTCGACGAGCAGGCGCGTTTCCCGGTCGAGGCACACGACGCGCTGACCCGGGCGGGTTTCCACGCCGTGCACATCCCGGAGGAATACGGCGGCGAAGGCGCGGATGCGGTCGCCGCCTGCATCGTGATCGAGGAGGTAGCCCGGGTCTGCGCCTCCTCGTCGCTGATTCCGGCGGTGAACAAGCTGGCGACCATGCCGATCCTGCTCTCCGCGTCCGAGGAGCTGAAAAAGCAGGTACTGCCCTCGATCGCCGCGGGCGAGGCGATGGCGTCCTATGCGTTGTCCGAGCGGGAGGCGGGTTCGGACACCGCATCCATGCGCACCCGGGCGAGGCTGGATGGTGATCACTGGGTGCTCAACGGAACGAAGTGCTGGATCACCAACGCAGGGGAGTCCGCCTGGTACACCGTGATGGCGGTGAGCGATCCGCACGCGGCGAAGAAGTCCCGTGGCATCTCGGCGTTCGTCGTCCACCGGGACGACCCGGGCTTCTCGGTGGGCGCCACGGAGCGCAAGCTCGGCATCAAGGGCTCACCGACCCGGGAGATCCACCTGGAGGACTGTGCGATCCCGGCCGACCGGATCATCGGAGAGCCCGGTACTGGCCTGAAGACCGCCCTGGCGACGTTGGACCACACGCGGCCCACGATCGGCGCGCAAGCGGTGGGCATCGCCCAGGGCGCGCTGGACATTGCGATCGCCTACGTCAAGGAACGTCGGCAGTTCGGGCGGGTCATCGCGGAGTTCCAGGGCCTCCAGTTCATGATCGCCGATATGGGAATGAAGATCGAGGCCGCTCGGCACCTGGTGTACGTGGCGGCGGCCAAGGCCGAGCGTGGCGAGGCAGATGCCGGGTTCGTGTCGGCGGCGGCGAAGTGCTTCGCCTCGGACACTGCCATGGCGGTCACCACCGATGCGGTTCAGCTGCTCGGCGGCGCGGGCTACACCCGAGACTTCCCCCTCGAGCGAATGATGCGTGACGCCAAGAT
>NZ_CAUVXO010000390.1:0-5067 GCF_963555865.1 Protofrankia sp. Cr1 | reverse complement strand
CCCTCTAAGGACTCGAACCGTTTGATCAGCACCCTGACCTGGGCTCTCGCAGACCGACGTAGTTCCGGAGCTTATAGATCGAACCTATTAACCAGGTCAACGACATGATTACGGATTGTGGTGGGCCGCCAGGATTCGAACCCTGAGCTGGCCTGCTCCATCCGATCGGCCGGGGTCCTGGCTGCCTGGGGTGCAATGCCCAGGCAGCCAGGGCCCACCCGGGGGCTGCGGTCAGGCCGCGCGCTGCTGGTGCTCGAGGCCCGTGGGGGGCATCGGCTGCGGCAGGTGGAGCCGGTCGGGTCGCTCCAGGCGGGTGGGTTCCCCGTTGCCACGGCGTCGGGAGTCGGTCCGTAGGGGCCAGAGGGTGGACAGCTGCCCCAGTTCGAGGCGGCCGGTGCTGGTCGGGGTCAGGGGTAGCCAGCGGGCCGGGGTGGGGTCGAGGTGGGCCTCGGGGTCGGTGAGGTCGGCGGCTGTGGTTGCGACCGGTACCCGCGCGGGTTGGCCCGGACGCGTGCTCGGCCATCCGGCACCTTGCCGTTCCGGAGCAGGGTGGACACCTCGGACCAGCCCGCGCGCGGTCGAGACGTTCCAGGTCGGATGCTCCCCAGGCGGCAGCCCGGCGGCCTCCAGCAGCTGGCGTACCTCGGACCCGGCAGGGAACTCGTTGGCGAACCGGGTGATCTCCTCCTCGGTCAGTCCCTCCGGGGCCGGAACGCCGTCGGCGGTCGCCGCCTGATCGGGATCACCGCGCTCCCCGTCGCCCACCTGGACATCATCGCACCGTGATCACCGTGACCAGACACCTCGTGGTGCCCGCTCGCGGCGGGCGGAGGCCGTGCCACGGAGGCGGAGATCATGATCTGGATCTGGGGTGAGGTCGCGGGGTGGTGTCGAGATCGTCAGGGCCGAGCGTGGCGGACAACTGCCGCTCATTGACGCCTTGCATTACGTGCCCCTCAGCGGCGACTACTCCGCCGCCGCAACCCTCGGCCAGACGGTGCGTTGCCACGGCTTCACCCGTGCCGGGCCAACGTGGCGCCGTTCACCTCGTCAGGCTGACGAGGTCGACTCGTGCATGCTGGCGATGAGTGCGATGACCGCCGTCGCGCCCAGGCCCGCGAGCACCACTGGTAGCCAGGCTGGCGCGGTGAGCACGCCGACCACGACCAGAACGATCACCAGTGCCACGGCCAAGGTGATGCCGACCGCGAGGGCGATCGTAGCCAGCTGTCGCCGGAGCTTCTCCTCCTTTTCCTTCTCCTCGTCGGTGGTCGGATGTTCCTGCTCTTGTTCCTGCTTCTGCTTCTGCTTCTTGCGGCGGAACGGCGTGTAGACCAGAATGCCGCTCTCATTGGCCACCGTCATGAACGCGTCGGTGCCGCCGAGTGAGATACACGGCCCGGCCGGCACCCAGTCACCCGGCCCGTAGAACTGGCCACCGCATTCCGGATCGGCCGCGATCTTGTTCGCAAGGAGCAGTTCCGCGGCGATCTTCCCCTTGCGGAAGGGGGCGCCGTTCTTCGTGGTGACCTCGTACATCGTGTTGTTGGTGAAGTCCCAGATATCCGGCTCACCCGGGTGCGTTCCGGACTTGGCTGTGAAGTTCGAGCGCAGGCAGTCCAGCGCCTCTTTCTCGCGCGAATCACGCCCGGTAAGGAACACGTATTCCTTATTCGAGCTCACCGTGCTGGCGGGATGATCAGTGCGGTACTGGGCCTGGATGCACCGCTCGGCGGAGCTGGAGATGTCCGGTGTCGCTGTGATCTCGTCGCCGGGCGGGCACGGCTGGTTCCCGCAGGCGGTCGCGTTTCCCGGCCTGCCGCCACCTGGCAGAGTCGGAGTGACGACGGGAATCAGCCCAGGTTTCGTTATGTCGCCACGAGCATCGCCGGCGATGCCTCCCGCCGCCTGCATGCGGCTCATCATCGCGATCTGCTCGGCGGAGAAGGTCGGCAGACTCGCGCGTACCTGCGCCAACAGCGAAGGGCCCGCGGTCAGGGCCTCAAGCGTCTTGGGCCCGACGATGCCGTCTGCCGAGAGCCCTTGCGCCGCCTGGAACGCCCGCGCCGCGGCTGTCGTCGCCGCGTCGACGACACCGGACAGCGGAATCCCGGGCACGGCCGCGCTCAACAACTGCTGTACGGCGGTCACCGCGGCACCCGTCGTACCGGGGGTGAGTACCGCTCCGTGCGCGACCGACGCGACACCGTTGACCACCCCGGTCGCCGCCTGGCCGGCTGCGGCGCCGGCAGACGTCGCCGAATCGACCGCGTCACCTACAGCGTTGGCCCCCGCGTTCCACGCTGAGGATGCCGTGTCTCCCACCGCCGCCGCAGCGTCGCTGACACCTTCCTTGGCGCTGTCCCAGGCCCCGCGCACCGCGTTGCCGGCCTGGCTGCCGGCTTCCTTGGCCGCGTCCCAGGCGTCGCCGGCGGCAATCTCGGCGTCATCCAGCCAGCTTCGCTGGACGTGCTGCAGCGGTTCCTTCTGGCATGTCGCACCGGGCGCCGCGCGCAGGCCCGGCCTGGAGGCGACGGCGACGTTGCCCGCGCCACGCTGCAGCGCGAGCAGCTGGGAGGGCGAAACGGCCGCGGTCACCCGCCGGTGCGGAGCTCCGAGCGTCGCCGGCGCGGCAGTGGCATCGATCTGGTCCGGCGCGACGCTGCGCTGCGCCGGTAGCTCGCCATGATCCTCCGCTGGCTGTCTGTCCTGGCATTCACAGCGCTGTACGGCCAGCGGGTCCCGGTGCTGGACGAGGCCACGAGGTATCGAGCGGGGCCCGAGAAGAGCGGCCGCCGCACGGTTGCCGGCCGCGCGCTGGAGTTCGAGCAGGCCCGGCGCATCCGATGATCGGCGCTTGGGCCGCGCGAACGCCGACGATTCGGGCACCTTGTCGAGCGTTGAGCCTCGAACAACCATCGCGGCCTCCGCTCATGCCAGGCAGTCGGACCCAACCGCGAATCGACCAAAGCAGACCGCACCGCGAAGATCGTAATTCGCTGTTCGTTGAAGCGTGAAGCTATTTTAGTCGTGTGCGGTCGACGGCAACCTGCGCGTTCGGGCAGATATCCGGGCCAGAAGGGAACCGAGACTGGTGAGCCCTCCGAGCTTGCCGCTGGACACAGGACCGCTGCCATCCGCTGCCTCTCTCTGGTCGAGGTCAGCCAGGCTGCGGAGATATCAGCCGGCAACATTCGAAAAAGGTGGCGAACGGCGGCGTCGGAGCCATGTCGACGCCTGGCCGCCAGCGTGCCACCTGCGGTTTTGCCGCTGGCGGACTACCGCAGGTCCGTGCCCTCCGGGGTGTTGGGTCCGACAGATACGCATGCGCGCTCAGATGGATCACAACTGGGCCGCAAACGCCGTGCTCGAGCACCAGCCCGTCGGTAGCGCCTGCCAGACAGCTGCGTCGCAGGGGCGAACCAAGTGATTTGCCTAGATCACTACGGTGGCATCATGCCGCCGGGATCAATGCCAGAGCCCGATGACGAGGTCGGCGAGCACGTACGCGACGTGTACGCGCACTTCGGGCTCGCGTACTACATGTCGCAAGTCCTCGAACACACACTCGTCAACATGATCACAGTCGCCCAGCTGTCTCGGCTGCACACGCTCCCAGCAGGGGTCAAGACCCAGGACGACCTGTGGTCTAGGAACTTCGCGCTGACGCTCGGCAGGATGGTCCGGCAGCTTCCGAGTGACCACGACGACACCTCCGTCGTCGCTGCCAAGCTAAGCGCCGCCGTCGAGACGAGGAACGGGATCGCCCATCGCTTCTTTCGCGAGCGTGCCGAGGACTTCCTGACAGCACCCGGCCGCGAGGCCATGATCGCCGACCTCGAAGCCGCTAGGGAACAGTTCAGCGAGGTCGAGACGATGTTGACCGCGATCCTGCGGTTCCACATGCACAAGCTCGGGGTCTCCGCGGAAGCGACCGAACGGGAGTATGCGAAGCTCGAACAAGCCGCAGGGTCGGACCTCTGATCATCAAGGCCCTCGACCGCCAGGTCGATCCGGCCAACGCCCCGAGAATGACTCCTGCCAAGATCGCCCCATGGACACCGCTCCATCCCGGGCCGCCGGCGACAAGGACCTCGCCGAGCTTGTTTCCGCAACCAACGACTGGATCACGCTGCCCCGTGCGGCAACTGGACGCTACCTCGAAGCGGCGCTCACCAACGCGGAGGCGTCCAGCGACTCGGCCGCCACAGCATTGGCCGCCGAAATCCGTGCCTACCAGGCCGGGCGCGGCGGACGACTCGCCAACGGCCGCTGGGGGCTAGGCGCCGCGCAGAACATCCTCCGCCGCCAGTCGGCCCACCAAGCGAAACCACATGAGATACGCCCGGCGTCCAGCGAGCCCACGGACGTGGCCTCCGAGGGCCGACGTACCCGGACTTGCCACTACATAGCCTCCCGCGGTTGTCCGGGTTCCGAATACACGAGGGTCGAACCGCGTCGACTCAGCGCCGGGCGCTACGCGACCGGGGGCCGGAGGTCGAAGATGCTGCGGCGGACTTCCTCGATGGCATGGTCGAGGTCGGAGATCACGGTCGAAATCTGCACCGCGCCAGGCTCGGGGACCTGGCGCGCGATCAACTGCAGCCGCACACCGCCGGAAAACAGCCGCTGGATGACGAGGTCGTGCAGCTCGCAGACGATCCGGTCGCGGTCCTCAAAGACGGCGCGGCGGGCAGGTCCTCGTCCCAATGCGTCGCCTCCGTAGCGGGTGTGGCCGTGCGCTCGTGGCCGTGGGTCCGCGTACGCCCGGCTGGGTCAATATGTAGGAGCGGCGCGCTGGGCGCCCTCCCGGGGGCACTACCTGCAAGACAAAAGCGTCTCAGACCCCGACGGCACTCGCAGTCGGGGTCTTTCTGTGTTTCTGAGCCGGATGGCGTGGCCTGTCCTCTGCATGATCGCCTGGCGGGCATGTCGGTCCCGGACGGGAGAGAGCCATCGCGTGAAGCTCTGTGAGAACCGCCAGGAACTCGCAGCCGGAGTACACACGATGGCCCTGGACCAGTCCGCCGTATCCGGATTGCTGGAGCTGCTACGCAGCACCGACGC
>NZ_CAUVXO010000389.1:1167-5466 GCF_963555865.1 Protofrankia sp. Cr1 | reverse complement strand
GAGTAGGAGCCGGGTGTGCAGGTCGTCGGCGCTGCGGATGCGGGCGTCCAACGCGCCGGAGGCGGTGACGGATTTGGTGATGTATTTGGCGAGGTAGTTCCCGACCGTGGCGGGGGTGAGGTCGCCGCCGTTCACGGTCAGCATGCGGGTGTCGGCTTGTTCGCCCCAGCGGGCGGCGGCCATCGGTGGGCGGGCTGTGGGGGTGGGGACGAGCGGGGTGGGCAGGTCGTAGGGGTGCGGGTCGGGGCAGGGCTGTTCGGCGTGGCGGACGGCCCAGCGCCAGCAGGATGCGAGCAGGTCGGCGGTGGCCCAGGGCGGCGGGGGTGCCCAGTGGCCGGGGTCGGTAGAGGCGTCGTCCAGGCGGAGCACGGCGTGGAAGTGCACGGCGCCGCGGGCTTGGGCTTCGGCGACCTTGATGTAGCTGATGCGCACGAGTCGGCGGGTCGCGTGTTCGCTCTCCCCGGTCTGGGTGGCCATCCGCCGGTAGGTCAGGTCGATGGTGCGTTTCCACAGCCGGGGGGCGTGGCGGTTCCAGACGACCAGGCCGGAGGAGTCGTGGCAGTCCAGGCAGATCGGGGCACCGAGGCGGGGGTCGTCGTCGGTGTGGACGAGGTGGCAGCCGCGTGCCCGGCCGTGGTGGCAGCGGCCGGTGTAGGGGCGGCAGACCTGGGCGGGGCCGTGGTTGGCGCGGCGGGAGTGCACCGGGCCGAAACTGGGCGCGGTGACGGTCACGAACAGGCCCGGGTGGGAGGCGACTGTTTCCGGGACGGTGCAGCCACCGGCGACGCCGGAGTGGACGATTTGCCAGGCGTCCCCGGCGTACAGATATGAGCAGGACGGGCAGGCGGTGGCCCGCCGGTTCCCGCATGGAATGAGAATTGTTCCGTCCGGCAGGGATGCGGAATCCATGATGCGGCGGATTTCACCGGTGGTCCGGTCGGCCTGGTCGATTGTTCCGACGAGGCGTATCGGATGGGAGCAGCCGCCGGTGCGCTGTATCTGCATCCACAGGTCGACGAATGTGCCGTCAGCGAGGCGGGCCGTGGACGCGGTGAGGACGTCGGGAAGCACGAGTCAAGCTCTCTTCTTGGCCAGGAAATGGCCGCTCGGCAGGGCTTCCCACCCGCGCCCAGGGCAGGGCGAAGGAAGGAATGGCGAGGATGGGACCGAGAAGAGAGTTTTAAAGGGCCGGTGACGGGTTCACGGCGTGTCCTTGGCCGTGGGCAGGGTGCCCCAGTGGGTGCCGAGAACATCTGCTTCGGCGGTAGTTCAGGGTGTGGTGCCGGGGGTCACCGGCGGGCAGGTAGTAGCCGGTTGCGCCCCGACGCCACAGGGTCGCTTTGGCGGCCTGGGCGGCAGGGGTGGTCGCGCCGGCGGGGTCGATGCGGTCGGGGTCCGGGTCGGTCAGGTCGACGCCGGCCGCGACCATCCAGGCGGAGATGTCCGCGGCGTACCGGCGGATCACCGACACGTCGGCCATGTACCACCACGGCCCCGGGAGGGCCTTCCCGCAGAGGCCGGACAGCATCCATTCGCGGCTGGCCTGCCGGCAGGTGGCCCGGGGGTTGCACTGCTCCTCCAGCAGGCTGGAGGTGCAGCCACACATCCACGGGCCGCGGTGCAGCCACACCCCCGGGACGAGCTCCAGCGCGGGAACGCGGGGGTGGGAGCCATCGGCGAAGTGCAACGTGAGCAGTCCGACGTTGGGCATGATAAACAGATCCCTTCTCGGGTGAAGTGGTGGCGGCGGGCTGGCCCCGTCGGGTCTGGCCAGACGTTTCGGGGGCCGACCTGCCGCACTACGAAGAGGTCAGGCCGCCGGGGAGATCGAGAACGGGTCGTCGACGTCCGCCGGGTACTGCCGAGCCGGTCACGACGTTGTTGCTGCTCACACCGATTTGGATGCCAACGCGGGCGTTACCGCGGGTAATGTCTCGGATGATCCGCGTGGGAGTGCTCCGCCTCTGTGTAGAGGAGGTCAACGGCGTCGGTGACGATCTGGGCGTGGTCGAACGCGAACCCGCGGGCGAACGCGACCCGGAGCGGGACCCATTCCGTGGCGACGGCGTCGTCACCGGCGGTCGGGGGTACCGGGCGGGCGAACGTCGTGGCGAACGCGAACGTCACGTAACGGCCTCGCGGATCCCGGCCGGGAGCGGAGTACACCCCGGTCGGTGTCAGGTGGCCGGGGTTGATCCCGGTCTCCTCGTGCAGTTCACGGCGGGCCGCGGCCTCTGCCGTTTCACCGGCGTCGATGTGACCGCCGGGCAGTGCCCACAGCCCGGCATAGGGGTCCCAGCCGCGGCGGATCAGCAGCACCTGCATGGTGCCGCCGTACTCGGTCAGCGCAACCACATCGGCGGCCAGACGTGCCGTCTCGGGAGTACTCATCACAGGTCCTTTCGAGAGGGAATCGGGGTGCGAACGAGTGGCGAGCGGGACCGATCAGGTGGAGGGGGTGTCGGGCGTGGCGGCGGCCTGGTTGGTGAAGGGACTGTCGCCGCCGGGTGTTCCGGCGGCGACGCCGGCCGGGACCGACCAGGGGTCGGCCGGGGTGGTGCCGGTGCCGCGGGCGGCGCGGGTGACTGTGGCGGTGGCGAAACGCAGGGATGGGCCGATTTCGTCGATGTCGAGGCCGAACGTGGAGCGTTTCTCGCCGGTGTCGGTGGTCCAGTGGTGTTGGCGTAGCCGGCCGGTCACCACGACTCGGATGCCTTTGGACAGCGATTCGGCGACGTGTTCGGCGAGGTCCCGCCAGGCGGTGCAGGTCAGGAACATGGCTTCACCGTCGACCCATTTCCCCGAGGTTTTGTCGAGGGTGCGGGGGGTCGCGGCGACGGTGAACCGGGTCATGGCCACGCCTTGGGGGGTGAAGCGTAGTTCGGGGTCGCCGGTCAGGTTCCCGATGATGGTGAGGGGGGTTTCGCCTGCCATGAGAGGAGTTCCTTCGGGGTCGGTGGGGGGGTGCGCAACGGCCGGGGGTTGGGTGCCGGTCAGTCGTTGTCGAGGCGGATGGGCATCAGGTCGGCGGTGAACGAATCCCGCTCGGGCACGGTGATGCGGACCGGGTTGTGGACGCCGCGGTCTCCAGCGCGGCGGTGAGGCGTTCGGCGAGGAGCCGGGCGGCGGGTGGGGTGACGGCGTTGCCGAGCATCCGCATCCGGTCGCCACGGCGGCCGGCGAGCTGGTAGCCGGTGGGGAACGCCATGGCGCCGCGGACCTCGTCCGGGGTGAGCATCCGGAAGGTGCAGGCGTCGATGTCGGGGTCGCAGATCTGGTCGGGAGTGAGGAGGGCGTGGCGGTCCCGGGTGGTGCAGGTCGCGACCGGTTGGCTGACCGGGGCGGCGGTGCCGGTGCGGTAGTAGGGGACCAGCAGCGCCCCGGCCGGCCCGCTGGTGATCAGGGCGTGGTGTTCGCCGCCGGCGGTCACGGTGCCCAGCGGGGTGGTGAGGCTGTGTGCCCGCCGGCGGTCCCCGCCGCCGCGTAGGCGCAGGAGGAACGGTTCGCCGCCGGTCGGGGTGGGCGCGGGCTGGTTGTGGCGGGCCAGGCCGGCGGCGATGCGGTCGCGGGTGGCCGGGGCGAGGGGGCGGTCCGGTCGGCGATCCGCTGTCCCGGCCGGGTCCAGTCGATGATGGCGGCCGCGGGCAGCGTGTAGGGCTGCACCGCGGTTGCGCAGCCGGGGTTCGGGCAGCGGTAGAGGTATTGGGCGCGGTAGCGGCCCCAGCGGACCTCGGGGCGTTTCCAGGTCTGGACGGCGCCGACCGGGGTCTGGCAGGTCGGGCACCAGCCGGGCGGGCGGATGTCGAGGTCCGGTGCGGGCAGCCCCCGGCGCGTGAAGACGACGTAGAGCCGGTCGCGGTACTGCGGGGCGCCGGGGTAGCCGGTGCCGTGCGCGAATGCCGAGTTGAGGTAGACGACCTGGTGGGTGTAGCCGAGGTCGTGCATGACGGCGATCCAGCCGCGCCAGCCCACCCACCAGCGGACATCGACCACGTTTTCGACGATCACAGCCTGGTAGGGGTGGCCGCGGTCGGTCATCGTCTCGGTGAACCGGGGGACGTCCCACATGGTGACCCGGGAGCGGGTGGCTCCCGGGTCGTCGGGGTTGTCGAACAGTTCGGTCTGGCCGGTGTGGCGGCGTCGGCCGTTGGCGACGCTGTGGTTGGTGCATTCCGGGGACGCCCACAGCCAGTCGGTGGCCGGGTAGCGGCGCGGGTCGACCGCGGCGATGTCGGCGCAGTCGTGGTCGGTTGTCGGGTGGTTGGTCTGGTGGACGTCGACGGCGAGCTGCCAGTGGTT
>NZ_CAUVXO010000389.1:0-774 GCF_963555865.1 Protofrankia sp. Cr1 | reverse complement strand
GGTGGGGAACTGGCGGACACGCAGGTCGGCGGGCCAGCCGGCCGGGTCGCCGGCCTTACCGGGGTGGCCGTGTGCGCGGGCCCAGGCGGTGCCGAGTTGTTTGACGAACACCGGCACCCCGACCGTCTGGCAGCCGGCGATCAGACTGCCCGCCCACTGGGGTTGCATACGCCGGGCGCCGGGTCCGGACTCCCCGCCGACGACGACCCAGTCCAGGCCGTGCCATCCGGTCAGGTTCAGCGGGCCGAGGAGCGGTTCCGCGGAGACCCAGTGGAGTGCGGCGGCGGTGTCGAGCAGCACCGGGATACGGCTGTCGGCCCAGCGCTGGTTCTCCACGCTGACCCCGAGCCACACGTTCGGCAACGGCCAGGTCAGCGGGGTCGGGCCGTCGGCCAGGGCCGGGTCGGCGGCCCGGTCGTGGAGCTGTTCGCCGATGCGGGGGAGCAGGGACCGGGCCCGGCCGGGCCGCTTGGTCAGCAGCTGGAAGGTGTGCGCCGGCGCCCACCACATCCGGGCGAACACCTCGACGATGAACGTGTCGGGTATCTGGTCGTGGAACAGGTCGGACATGGAGTTGACGAACACCCGTCGGGGGCGGCGCCAGTGCAGCGGGGCGTCGAGCCGCTGTGGGTGCAGCGTGACGGTGAATCCGTGGGGGAACGCGCGGGTGCCGGCGAACCGGCGGGCGATCCCGGCGGCGTAGCAGCGATCGCATCCTTCGGACACCGGGGTGCAGCCGGTGACCGGGTTCCAGGTGGCGTCGGTCCACTCGAT
>NZ_CAUVXO010000388.1:0-5074 GCF_963555865.1 Protofrankia sp. Cr1 | reverse complement strand
CGGCTTCTGCCGGATATCCGTGGGTGTAGGTGACCGTGACATCAGCACCGTCCGGCCAGCAGCCGCTGACCCGGGTCAGTGTTCCGGCTGGCCGCCACTTGTAGCCGTCGGCGATGACGCCGTCGACGGTCACGTTGGCGACGGCGGTGACCGGGACCTGCGGGAGCAGGAGCGTTATGGTCCCGTCGCCGGCGAGGATGTCGGTGCTGGATGCGGTGAACAGGTTCTGGCCGACTTCGGCGCGGACCGCTGCGGTCGCCATCTCCCGCAGCAGTGTCGCGGTCGCCGCGTCAAGATCCTGCTGGAGGAGCGATGCGAGTTCTTCCAGTGCGAACAGGTCGGGCATGCCTACTGGGTCCAGTCGGCCAGCCAGCGGACGCTGAACGTCACGGTCGGGCTGGCCGTCCCGCCGATCGTCCACCGCAGGCGCACCCGGGGCACCAGCAGGCCCGACCCGGTCTTAATCTCCCGGGTTGCGGCGGTCGCCTGTGTCCAGCTGAGCACCGTGTCCCAGCTGGCCCCGTCGAAGGTCTCCTCGAGCAGGAGATCCAGGGTTGGGCTGGTACCGGACACGGCGGTGACGTCGAGCTGCGCGCGGACAGCCCGCAGTACGCCGCGGCCCGGGATGTCCAGGGTGCTGCCGGCGCCTCGCGCGGCCGATGCCAGCAGCGTCTCCGTGTGGATCATTTGCCGGAGCGGCGGCCCGAGGTCTGGGCGTCCCGCGGTTCCCCTGGTATGGCGGTGGCCTGTTCGACTCCAGCCGGTGTCGGCGCCGCGACGGTGGCCGGAGCCTGGGCTTGGCGGGCGACGACATCACCGACCGGCTCGAACAGGGCATGCCTGCCCGTGACGACCGGGTCGGCGGCGTCGATCAGCTGCCCGAACGCGATCTGGCGCGGCGGCTGGCCGTCGGCTGCCGCGGTGGTGAACGCCTCGCGGCAGCGCAGCACGCCGGCGACGATCGGCTCCTCGGTCATCAGCCGGTCCCCTCTCATGGTGGGTGGGTCCAGGCCGGACGGGGATAGGTCCATCCGGCCTGAGGACGACTTAGGTGACGTTCAACATCCGGAACGCGGCGTCGTTCACGGAGTCGGCGCCAACCCGGTAGTAGGCGTAGAAGCCGCGCTGACCGGTCGGCCGCCGGTTCGAGCCGAACAGGTGGGAGATGAACTCGATCGTCATGCCGAGGCGGTCGGCGATGACGTAGTTCTGCCAGTCACCCAACACCATGATCAGGTTGTCGACCGTCGCCGAGATCGTGCCGTCCATGTCGGAGGCCTCGTGCGCCGGGTAACCCAGGAGCTCCGGGGGCTGGCCGTTACCGATCCGCTCCCACAGGGCATGCCCGTCCGACGTCCCGAACTGCCGGATGGACTGGTAGATCGCCTTGTTCGCGGCCCACTGGCCCCGCCGGCGGTGCCGAGCCGGTAGCGCAGTCTCGGTCTTGTACACATCGCCCACGGCGAACGTGTCGGTGGTCGTCGAGGTCACCACCGACGATCCGCCGGTCAGCGCGGTGACGATACCCGTCGGCTGGCCGGACCCGGAGCCGGTCGTGAACCCGGCGGCCTCCAGATCCTCCTTGCCGGCCGCGAGAACATCACTGATCGCAGTCGTGACGTTCTGCTCATCCGCCAGGGCCTCGATTGAGATCGGGATGAACCCGGCGGCCTTATAGACGGGGACGAGGGGCTGCCCGAAGGTGGTCGTGTCATCCGAGACCTCGGCCGCCTCGGCATCCCACGACCACTGCGCGTTCGTCGAGCTGACGCCGTTCCACACGTCGCCGGTCGCCACGACCGTCCGCGAGATCGCCCGGATCGGGTTCGCGGTCCCGTCCGAGATCAGGATCAGGGTCGGGTCGAGCTGGAACGGCACCAGGTACCCGCCGGCGGCGTCGGTCAGGCTCATGGCACGTTCGACCGCACGCCGCTCATCCTCGGTGAACGACAACGCCGGCCCCCGCGCGGCCTTGCTAAACGCACGGAAGTAGTCCGGGTCGGACGCCAGCAGTACGTGACGGGACAGGGCTCCGGCGGTCGGCCCCTCGATCGGGTCGAACTCCTCGACCATCCGAGTCGCCGCCTCGCGCCGGGCCTGGGTGGCACCGGGCATCCGCTCGATGGCCGTCAGCGCCCGGGCCCGCAGCTCGGAACCGAAATGCTCCTGGGACATGCCGAGGTTCCGCAGCGAGGACAAATCCCATGGAGACGTGCCACGCCTGGACCTGTCCTCCGACGAGCGGGGCTCGCCGAGCGGGTCGGCGTCCATGTCGTCGGAGTTGACGGCCTTGAGGCGCGCGGCCGGATTTGCCAGCGCGTAGGAACGCAGCTGCGCCCGGTCCGCCTCCCGCTGCACGAAATGTGCGCGCTGCGTGACGAGCTCCTCAGCCTCCTGCCTCAGTTCGCCCCACACCACGGACGTCCGCTCGTCCAGCGGTGCGTCGCCTGCGTCGGCGTCGATCCGCTCGATTTCCTGTCGGACCTCCGCCAGTCGAGCGTTGATCCGTTCAATGGACTTCGTGCTCATGTGTCAGCTCCATGTGATGGCGTCGCGGAACGCCCGCCGGTCGGCAGCGCTGACCGGGGGCGTTGCGGGGGACGTCGTGGAGTGGTCGTACGCCGGGTCCACGGACGAGAAGGCGGATCCTGATGGGGGAGTGGCAGGGCCGGGTCCCACCTCAGGAGTGCCAGGGACGATCAGTCGGGCGAGTTCGGCGCGTACCTCGGTAGGCAGCGCCGCCGTGAGGGAGCGGGCGAGGTGCTCGGCGAGATGCTCGCCGAGTTTCGCCCGGGTCAGGTCGGGTAGGTGGTCCCACGCCTCGGCGCGCATGCCCGCGGTGGCGTCGGCGTAGGCCGGGAACGGGCACGGCCCGAACTCGTAGAGGCGGACCTCCTGGATGGTGCGGATGGGCAGTCCGCCGTCGGCGGGCTCTTCCTCCCAGGTCTCCTTGAGCACGTCGAACGAGAAGGACGCGGATAGCTGCCCGGCCCGGGCAGCAGGGACGAGGTAGTCCCGGTTCAGCTCGTTGTCGAACAGCGGCACCTCATACCAGGCGCCCCTCGTGTCCTCCTTCAGCACATCGGGCGGGCCCAACGGTTTCCGCCCGAACATGGCGTCCCGGCCGTGCTCATAGATGCAGCGGATCTGGTCGGCGCGTTGGCCAAACGTTCGGAGGAACGAGCCAGCCGCGATCTGCTCGCGGAAATCGCCTTCCCACCAGCTGTGGATTTCGGTGAGCTGGTTGAACACGGCGAAGTGGCCGACGAGCCGGCCCGGACCGTCGCCGCCATCGCCGGTGTCCCGCAGCACCGCGCGGGACACCGGCAGCATCCGCTCGATGCGCTCGCGCGGAGCATCCACAGGTGACCTCCCAGGTCAGGAGAAATGTCAAGGAGTCGCAGCCGGCGACAGCGCGGGCTGGCCAGATACCGCGCCGCCGTACCGCAGAAGATTCAGATCGCCGTTCGTGACGGCGGCCACCGCGGACTCTGGGGTGAAACCGGCGCTGACGAGTGTGGCGACCGTCGTCGCGTTCATGCCGTGGATCTCCGCGGCGTCCTTGGCGTCCTCGCGGAGTGCGGGGATGTCGCGGTCGTCGTACCAAAGCCGTGCGCCCTTCGGCGGCGGAACAATAACAGATAGGCTTCCGGCAACATTACGCCAAAGCGGCCGCATCGTCATATCGCCGAATCTGCGTTTTGCCTGAGCATAATTCGAATATGTCGCGGCGCTGAGTCCCTCTTTCAGCCCGGCAACGATTCCAGGCACCCCTGCAGCTACAGCAATGCGGTTTTCCCCGGCGGCCTGTGTGGTTGCGAACGATATCTGCTCGAACGAATGCCCGACGATGGTGGCATCGACACCGCCTTCCAATAGTAATGTCTTGTAGGCGTTTTCGATACCTTCGTTTCGTGCCTTCAGCGCACCGAGGAGCCGTGTCCGCTGCTTGTCGTTCAGTACCCTGTCGGTCTTCAGGAGCATGTTCGGCGTGGCGGCGTGCTCGAAAAATTTTCCTTTGTGGCGGGTCATCAGCCCGTCCGCGGTGATCTCCTGGACGACTGGTGTCAGCCAGGACATCCCGCGTGCGTGCGCGATCGGATCAGGGATTGGGGCGTAGTGGGCGACCTCGTCGGCGAGGAACAGGTCCCCGTCGGCGGTTCCGCGGCCGCGGCCGCCCGGGTGATAGACGTAGCCGATCACCCGGGCGTCGTACTGGTCGCCGGGCGTCTCCGGGTCCACGTTCGACCCGAGCAGGATGTCCATCCAGTCCGGGCGGACTATCCGCACCGACTGCGCACCGCGCGGGCGGACGACGAACGCGTTCCCCCCGAGGGAGGCGTGCTGCTCCATCCGGGCGAGCAGGTCCCCGGTGGTACCGCCTGGCCACGGCGTTTCCAGTACGGCCAGTGACTGATCCCCGAACAGGTCGCCGGGTCGTCCCTGATTGAACCGCTGGTATTTGAAAACCGCCTCCGAGAAGAGCAGCATTCTGGCGAGGATCACCGCGAACACCACACCGTTCGCGGCATAGCCGGCAGACACATACGCCTGGAAGGTACGGCCGTTCTCCTCGATACCGTCAGGGCGCGTCGGCGCCCACGACTCCCACACGTCGAGGTTGACGCCGTTCCACATCGTCCGCTGCTGACCCGTTGGCCCGCTGGCGCGGGCAGACCGGAACGCACTCCACAGCGATGTCACCGGCGGCCCTGACGCCGGCGCACCGTCCGCGGCTCGACATCCACCCCGAACAGGCCACCCGCGACCAACGCAAGGCCAGCCAGTGTCATCGCGACCGGCGGGCCGACCCACCAGGCGATACCGGCCAGCAGCACAACCACACCGGCGATGACCAGGGCTGCGGCCTGCCTCACCCTGCCCACCTCCTCGCTCGGGCTGCCCTAAACAAGGGTGATCATCGGCTCGTCGTCTTCGAGCGCGCCCTCTTCGAGGGCCTGGCCGCGGGCGGCATAGGCGAGGACCGCGGCGACAGCCGGGTCGATCCGCAACCCGCGGACCCGCTTGTCCAAACGCACGTAGTGGGTTGCCAGAGCGGACTCGACCACACCCG
>NZ_CAUVXO010000387.1:3912-5303 GCF_963555865.1 Protofrankia sp. Cr1 | reverse complement strand
CGGTGGCCGCCAGGCGCAGGCCTGCCACGTCGGGCAGTTCACGGGGACCGCGATTCCAGGCCTGGACCGCGAAGCCGGCCCGGGCGAGGTTGGCCGCCATGGGCAGGCCCATAAGGCCCAGCCCGAGGACGGCGACGTTCATGCTGTCACCCGCTCGCGCAGCCGTGGGTGGTCGAGGACGGCGCGGTCGGCCAGGTAGCGCGGCGCCCGGCCCTGACGGACGTCGATGATGGCCTGGACCACACTGGCTCCGTTGCCGCGGGCCATCTCGTCGGTCCACGCGAGGGCGTGCGGGGCGAGGACGACGTTGGGCAGCACAAGCAGCGGATGCCCCACGGGCAGCGGCTCCGGATCGGTGACGTCCAGACCGGCCCCAAAGAGGCGTCCGGCGGCCAGAGCCTCGGTGAGGGCCGCCGTGTCGACGATCGGCCCCCGCGAGACGTTCACCAGCACGGCCCGCGGGCGCATCAGGGCCAGCAGGCCGGCGTTGACGAGGTGGCGGGTCTGCGCGGTGAGCGCCGCGGTGACGACGACGACGTCACTACGGGTGAACAGGTCCTCCAGGCCGGTCAACTCGACTCCCCTGGCCCGCGCCTCCCGGGGATCGCGGTAGGGGTCGTGAGCGAGGTTGACGGTTGCGAACGGAGCCATCAGCGCGAAGAGTTCGGATGCGATGTTGCCCAGGCCGACCGCGCCGACCGTCCGGCCGGTGAGCCCCTGGCCAATGAGGTCCAGCCGGCCGTCCCACGCTGGACGACGGGCAAGGGCGTTCTTGTCCACGAGCCGGTGGAACGTCGCGAGGATGAGCGTGAGAGCGGCCGTCGCCACCGCCCGGCGAGCGCCGTCCGGAGTGTTCGTGACGGCGACCCCGGCCCGCGTGCAGGCGTCGACGTCCACGGCGTCCAGGCCCACTCCGAACCGCGCGAGCAGCCGGGGCGGGGTGGAGCCGGAGACGGTGGCGGCAGTCACCGTCGGCGTCCCGAAGACGACGGCGTCGAAGCCGGCGACGTGCTCCGCCGTGAGGACGCCATTGTCCGGCGGTAGGAACTCCCAGGCGATGCCCTCCGCGGCGAGCCGGTCGAGCCCGATGTCGCCCCAGGAGGTCGGGTGGTCGGAGCTGACGAAGTCGTGGCTGACGCCCACACGGAAGGCCATCACAGCACCGCCAGCGGGTTGACTGGCGACCCCGTGCCGCGCGGGACGACGAGCGGCGCCACGATGAGGAGGAACTCGTACCGTCCGGTCCGGGCGCAGGCCACCGAGAGGGCCTCCAGGTCGAGGTTGTCCAAAAGGGGGATGCCCAGCGCCGTGAGCGCCAGGGCGTGCACGGGCGAGTGCACCCCCAGGACCGGCGAGGGGCGTACGTCGCTGTCGCCGTCACCGCCGAGCAG
>NZ_CAUVXO010000387.1:0-3686 GCF_963555865.1 Protofrankia sp. Cr1 | reverse complement strand
TGCAATACCACGCTCGGCGAGCAAGGGCATCGCGTCTACGTGCAGACCCGCGCTGGCGGCGTCCGCATCCCAGGGCCCGAGGGTGGCCCGGCGTGCGTGGTGCCCGCTCCGGAGGAGGACGGCGTCGCTGCGCCGGATTGTGAACCCAAGGGCCTGTTCCGCGGCCAGGACGTCCTCGGCAAGCACCGCGGTCCCGGGCTCGAGCCAGTCGACGTCGCGCATGGCGGGGATGTCGAGGAGCACGCCGCGCAGGACGAGGCGGGTGCTGAGTTCGGTGACCGCACCCCAGCTCGAACCCAGGGAGGTGAACGCCTCGGCCGTCGGCACGCCCCCGTAGAGTTCGCCGCGATACCCGATGTGGCACAGGGCGTCGAGGTGGGAGACAGCCTTGCCGTGATAGTCGATCGCGATGAAGTCCTTGTGGGCACTGGGCTCCGGCGCCTCGACGTCGCCGCGGTCGACCATGTGGTGCAGGGCAGGCCTGGGGTTGTGCGACCCGCCCGTGCGGTCCCACGGCAGAGACAGGCTGACCACCTCTCCCGTCCGGGGTGTCGCCAGGGCCGCGAGGACCTCGTCGCAGGTGACCGCGGCAGGGGCGCCGCCCGGATCGGCGGGGGCTGCGCCACGGCCCCAGCGCTTGAGCCGGTCGAACTGGTCCTGGAAGTCCGCGGCGGCCACGAGGGGGCCGTTGGCGAACACGGAGGCGCTGGGCGCCGTGAACGAGTTGGTCATCGATGACCTCCGAGGGTGGCCGACAACGACGGGCAGGAGGGCCTGTTCGCGGGGAGAGCGCCGCGGGCGTCGGCAAGGCGTCCGACGCCCGGGATGGCGGCTGGACGTCCGAAGCGGTCCGGGGCGGGCTCGGCCGCCTGAGGGCTGGCTCGAACAACATTAGCAGCATAATGGACCACGTCCAGCTTTTTGGACGGGCGGAGGATGACATGCCAGTCACGCGGAGAATCGACGACGAGCAGGGGGCCGAGGCGCGGGGCGAGGGACCGGTTCCCGCGGTCACGAGGGCGGCCGCCATCCTTGGGGCGCTCGCCGCCGCGGGTGGCGTCCCACTTTCCTCGTCGGAGCTGTCGCGCCAGCTCGGTCTGCCCAAGTCCTCCACGGCCAACCTCTGCCAGGCGCTGGAGGCCGAGCGCCTGATCGTCCGCCGGGACGGCGGTTACGCCCTGGGGCGCCGGCTCGTCGAGCTCGGGGGCGCCTACCTGTCCTCGGTGGACCAGGTTCGCGCGTTCTACGACGCGTGCCGCGAGCAGCCCCACCTGTCCCAGCAGACCGCCCGGGTCGCGGTGCTGGACGGCATGGATGTCCTCTACCTGGCTCGATACGACGGGATGCAGCCGATCCGGCTGACCGCGAACATCGGCGACCGCTTCCCGGCACACTGCACGGCGACCGGGAAGACCCTGCTGGCGATGCTGGACGCGGCCGTGCTCGACGAGCGGCTGCGCGGACGGGCGCGGCTGGTCCAGCTGACCGACCGGTCCATCGCCGACCCGGGGGCCCTGCGAGCCGAGTTGGAGCGCGTGCGCGGCGACGGCTACGCCATGGACGACGAGGAGACCACCCCAGGCGTGACCTGCGTGGCCATCGCCGTGCCGGGGTCACGCACCGACTCCGATCCCTTCGCGATCAGCATCACCAGCATGACCTCGCAGCTGACGCCCGAGCTCACGGTGCGACTGCTCGGCGAGTTGCGCGTCGTGGCCGAGCGCATGTCCAACCCTTTGATCGCCGGCCCGCGATCGAGGTAACCGGACGCCTTTGAGGTCTTGCCAACTGGCTGGACGGCGGCCATAGTGCTGAACATTGGCCGATGTCGCCTAGATCGGAATCCTCCTCATGACGCTACCGTCGCCGCAGTCGGCGGCCTCCTCAGCACCGTCAGCGCCACCATCCGCCGCGGGCGACTCGCTGGTCCGGGTGCGTGGCGCGGACAAGACCTTCGGCGCCACCCGCGCCCTGGCGTCCGTCGATCTCGACCTCGCCCCGGGCAGCATCCGCGCCTTGCTGGGGCAGAACGGCGCCGGCAAGTCGACACTCATCAAGGTGCTGGCCGGGGTCTACCCCCTGGACGCCGGCGAGGTAAGCATCGCGGGCCACCCGCTTGGCAGCCCCGAGGCGAAGGCGTCCATCTCCTTCATCCACCAGGACCTGGGTCTGGTTCCAGGCCTCACGGTCGCCGAGAACGTCGCGCTGGGGGCCGGCTACCCTCGTCGAGGCCCGCGGATCGACTGGCGCGGCGTGCGCCGCCGGGCCGAGTCCGCCCTGGAGATCGTCGGCAGCGGTGTCGACCCAAGCGCGCGGCTCGCGAACCTTTCCCGCACCGAGAAGTCCCTCGTCGCGATCGCCCGTGCCCTCGTCGCGGAGGACGCCCGCGTCCTGGTCCTCGACGAGCCGACCGCGAGCCTGCCGGTCGACGAGACCCACCGCCTGTTCTCCGTACTGCGTCAGCTGCGCGACGGCGGCATGGGCCTGCTCTACGTCAGCCATCGGCTCGACGAGGTGTTCGAGCTAGCCAACTGCACCACGATCATGCGGGACGGACGCGTCGTCACCGAGGGCCCCCTGGAACAGTTCTCACCAGCGGACGTCGTCGCCCACATCGTCGGCCGAAAGCCGGTCCCACCCCCGCCGCCCGCCCCGCGGAGCACGACGTCGACGGTCCTCGACCTCGTCGGTCTCGTCGGCGACCGCGTCGGTCCGGTCTCGCTGAGCCTGCGGGCCGGGGAAGTCCTCGGCCTGGTGGGCCTCAGCGGCGCCGGTCACGTCGAACTGGGCCGAACCCTCTATGGGGCC
This sequence comes from Protofrankia sp. Cr1, assembly GCF_963555865.1. Taxonomy (NCBI): domain Bacteria; kingdom Bacillati; phylum Actinomycetota; class Actinomycetes; order Frankiales; family Frankiaceae; genus Protofrankia; species Protofrankia sp. Cr1. The sequence continues at coordinate 878 of NZ_CAUVXO010000387.1, read as the reverse complement.
GCACCGCTGCTCGCCGGCGCCGTCACCCTCGACGGCGCCTCCTACCGGCCGTCGACGCCCGCCCACGCGGTCCGTGCCGGCCTTGGGTTCGTCACGAGCAACCGCGTGGACGAAGGCCTCGCCATGGATCTCACGGTCGCGGAGAATCTCCGGCCGAACCTGCGCCTGTTGCGCCGCGGTCCGCTGTCGCTGCGGCGGCACTCGACCGAGGACGCCGAGGCCCGTTACCTGGTGCAAGAGTACGGCGTCCGCCCTGCGGACGCCACCCTGCCGGTCGCGTCCCTGTCGGGCGGCAACCAGCAGAAGGTCATCATGGGCCGCTGGTTGTCGACCAACGCCCGGGTCCTCGTCCTGGAGGAGCCCACCGCCGGCGTGGACGTCGGCGCCAAGCACGAGCTGTACACGCTGCTGGATCGAGCGCTCGCCCGAGGCGTGGCGACGCTGCTCATCTCCACTGATTTCGAGGAGGTGGCCCAGGTGTGCCATCGGGCCCTGGTCTTCAAGAACGGCGTTGTCGTCCGCGAGATCCCGCGGTCGGACCTGAGCGTCTCCTCGCTCGTCGAATACGCCTCCGGGGCGGCGTCGTGAACGCCCCGACCGGCGCGGCGGTGGGACGCCGGCGCCCGCTGGCCGGACTGTCCATCGGGTCTCTAGGGCTGCCGGTCCTCACCGTCGTCCTGTTCGGCGCCTTCGCCCTGCTGTTACCGGACACCTTCCCCACGGCCACCAACCTGCGCTCGATCCTCGTGAACCAGTCGATCCTGGCGCTGCTCGCGCTCGGCGCCACCATCCCCATCGTCACAGGCCGCTTCGACCTCTCGATCGGCTACGGGATCGGCCTGGCGCACGTGCTCACCATGTGGCTCGTGGTCCACGGG
>NZ_CAUVXO010000386.1:0-5082 GCF_963555865.1 Protofrankia sp. Cr1 | reverse complement strand
GGTCACACGCTCCGGATTCGGTATCCGCCGTGAACGAACGGGACGGACGGTGATCTCACGGCCTAGCACCTTCGGCGACAGTTCGGTGATGAGGTCACACCACGGTTTGCCGTTGTGCGCTGCATTCTCGCCTCTGAGGTTCAAAAGAGCATGGTCCATTTCGTGGATGAGCGTGTCGATGACGGTGAGCGGTCCGCCTTTGTTGAAGAGGGTTTGCGATAGGGTGATCCGCGGGCCTTCGGGCTGAAAGCGGGTTAGTCCGGTGCAGTGTCCGTAGGCGGTGATGCCGATGAGGATCGGCAGGGGTGGCAGCTCATCGGCGAAGAGTTCGTTGTTGATGCGTTCGAATTGGTCGACTGCGAATTTTCCGGCGTCTTTCCATAGGAGAGTCGCGGCCCGTCGATATTCATCGATTGTGTCTTCCAGCTGGAAGACACACCCTCTCTTTGACTGGGTCATGCGGCACCGTCCGGGGCACGGTTGGGGATGTTGAGCTGGACCACGACCCCTCCCGATGGTGACTGTGAGTGGCTGTCGGACGGGGTGGGGTGAGGCGTTCCGGACTGGTCGTGCCCTCCCTGTTGTGCCCTCGGGCCTCCAGTCGTGCCCAGTCGCGCCCCGCGTGCCCGGGGGCCAGACTGGGCGCGGCTGGGCACGACTGACTCTTCGGAGTCCGGCGGAGGGAGCGACCACCTGGTTTCGGACGGGTAGCCATCTCGGGTGATGACTACTTTTAGTGACTCCCTGGCCTTTCGAAGGATCTTGGTGGAGATGCCCTCTTCCGACGCTGCCTTTTTGGTGTCCGCGCTGGACGCCGAGCCTCCGTTCTCCTCGAGGTACTCCTTGAGCCATGCCTCAGCATCGCTACTCCGGTATCCAGGACCGGTCGAGCCCAGAACCTCGGATACGGACGCATCGGCCATTCCCTGGAATGAAAACTTGCCGACGTGGGTGTCACCATTCTTTGTTTCCACGATGGCGTCTGATATCGCGTAGGCCAGAGACGGAAGGTCGTGATGGTCGCGGCCGAGACTATTTTTGACCTGGGTCATTACCCTGTCGCCGTTTTCGGCGTCCCGCGCGAAGCCGAAAATGGACCGGGCAACGTTCTTGAATGCGCCGGAGCCGGTTATCAGCGATGCGACGTCGCTACCGTTGCCCTTGTTGAAATGGGCGATTCCGAGGATTACCGCGCGGGATCGATCCGCGAGTCTCGCCAATGGATCGAGCGCGGTCCGGGTATTTCTTTCATTATGCGTGTCGATCTTTTCCCCGATTGCGGACATCAATGGGTCGATCACGACGAGCGCGATACCGTGCCTGATTACTTCGGCTTCGAGAAGGGCATTGTCCGCTGGCAGGGATAGGGTCATCTCGGTGTCTTTGTCGACAATAACGTCGAATCGTCCGATCATGCTGCGGTCCACATCGGCGGCAATCATTCTCGGGAGGAGAGTGTGCTTCCACGAGTCCTCTACGGCGACGTACAGGACTCTGCGGGGTTCGCCGTAAAAGCTGCCGGGGAGTGTGCCGCGGGTGATCTGCGCGGCAAGCCAAATCCCAAAGCTCGACTTTCCTGTTCCTTCCCGTCCGGCTGCGATGGCGAGCGTGCCGGACGGGATCCGCCCGAAGGGGGCAGGAATCCGCATTTTGGAGAGGGCCTCTTCGGTGAGGTCTCGACCGTCGTCTTCCCACGCCCAAATGACCGGTTCGGGATCTTCTTCTGTGCCCCAGATGATTCGAGCCCGGCGACCTGTCTGCGGGGTTGAGGCTTGGCCGTCCGGCGTGTCAAGGTCAGTTCCACTACTGCTAGCCATGCGCGCGGTTTCGGCTGTTTCAGCGTTCATGCTGCGTCACCAGCTGTCCGCGGTGCACGCATTCCGGCGGATAGCCCGGACTCGACAGTTCGAGTCGCCTCTGACATCGGGAGGCCCGCTGTTACTCCCGCGTTGACGAGGGCTTGGCGGACGTCCAGCTCACCCAACAGGCCACCCGCGACGAGTCGGCCCATCTTGAATGCGGCACCGTTGAGGGCATGGTTCCGGCCGCTGTCGGGCGTCATGCCAGCGATATCCGTGCATTCCCCGGTCAATGCGGCCAGTGCCCAGCGTTCCCGCCGCGCGCCGGTGCTTGGCGCGGTCCTGGATACGGCGCGGGTGGTCGGCGGTAGTGGCGGCGAGGGCCGCTGATCAATGGGAATCCACGGTGGAATGAGGCTCATCGGGTGCCCCCCGTCCGACACCACGTGTAGCGGCGTCCGGAAACATGCAGGGATGGCGCCGCGACGACATAGCCGGATTTGCCGCGGTAGTCGAGTCCGGGCAGGAATCGGGTTTTGTTGGTGTCTCCGGATGGTGGGACAAACAAATGCCAGCCGATTTCACGGCCGGTTTCGGCGATTCCGAGAATGTCCGGCGGGTAGCCGGCACGGTCCATGTCGGCGAGGGATGCGAGTCCTTCCGGGCCGTCGAGGTCGATGACGTCGAAGTGAACGCCGGTCCGAAGCCCGAGGTTGGCATGCGGCCAGCGGGACCACCATGATCGGATCACTTCCGGGTTGATGCTGGCGTTGTGCAGGCCGCGGGGTGCAGCGCGGCCGATGGGGTGCTTCGCCGGGCGGTCGCAGTCGGGCGTACCGCATGCGCACCGGCCGCCAACAGGCCACCACAGCGGGAAAATTGGCCAGCCGCGCCGGGCGTAGCCGAGCGCCGCGGCTCCGAGGTCAGGCGGTGCGGGGTGGGGTATTGTCATTTTGGACCTTCGTTGGGGTCTGGTTGGTGTATGCGCGGGCCGGGGTGGCCGCCCCGGCTCCGCCTTCGCCTATATCGGGCTCAATCCCAAGCACGCGCAGTAGCGGCACCGTCGGGACCACCCATCTGCGGCCGAGTTTGATGACCGGCACCGGGAACTCATCCCGCCCCGCAAGATCCAGGGCGACCGATCGGCCGATACCGAGCGCCTTCGCGGCTGTGGGCCACAGGGGCACCGTCGGTGGTCCCTCGAGTAGGTCGCGGATGGTGGGCACGCTGTCGACTGACGCGGTCATGCCGCAGACCTCCGTAGCTGCTCTACATAGCCGACGAGCGCGTCGTGTGGGATGCGCCGCGCCGATCCGATCCGGATGGACTCGAGCGCGCCGGACTCGAGGAGCCGGTAGATCGTCGCGCGGCTCAAGCCCAGTTCACGTTGGGCCGAGCGCACCGTGTGAAGCAGTGGCGGCGGATCGTCCACCGTCGTGACCTTGATCGCCATGTGGGTACCTCCTGATCGTCTCTGGACGACCATGAGAGTACGTCTCGACGCATACGCAAAGCAAGTATGGCTTGACACCTACTCCTCTCGTGCGTAGCTTGCGTCTCATGAGATCTCCGGCGTTGCCGCGCTACGTTCCAGACGTGGCCGATTCGGGATGGGACTCATATACGGCTGCCTCTGCGCCGGGTGGATGGATCCAGGTGAGGGCGGAGGCTCTGCGCGGAACGCTCTACGTCCGGTTCGTGACAGACGTAGATGGGCGACTGCGACCGGTGGATCTTGTAATTCTTGGCGACGAAGAGTCCGAGATCACATCCGGCGACCTGCGGAACTTGCCCCTGCATCGACTCACGGCGGCCGTGAACCATAAGATCCTCGGGTTCTTCACGGCACCGTCCAGTCCGGATGACGTGAAGAGCGCGCCGCGGCGGGCAATCGGTGCCCAGCTTGAGGGACTGTTCGACAGCGTTTCTGATCAGATGGACGAGCTTGAGGGGTCGGCCAGGGCTGCGAGAAAAGCGGCGCGAGAAGGGGTCCGAGAGCCCGTCAGGCGACCAGCGGGCCGTGATCTACCGGAAGACTTCTTTCAGACGGTCGCGGCGGCTTATAAGGATGCGGTCGACAAGGGCGCGTCACCTGGTCGATTGATCGCGGACGAAGCTGACGTCTCGCTTCGAACTGCTCAAGGCTGGATTGCCGACGCGCGTCGGCGCGGGTTCTTGCCGCCCGCCCGTCAGGGACGGGCGGGCTGAGATGGCCAGCAACCGCTACCCGGGCGTCTCGCGGCATTGTGGATGCCGCGACGGGGAGACCGGGGCCAAGCTCGGTGCGAAGTGCCCGAAGCGGGCCAACCCGCGGCACGGCACCTGGCAATGGCGGTGCGACATCGGCCCGGGGGTCGATGCGAAGACCGGGCAGTGGAAGAGCCGGCGGCAGGCATCCGGGGTCGCAGCGACAGCCAAGGAGGCGTCCGACGCTCGTGCAGCGGCCCTGAAAGAGGTCTCCGACGGCACCTATGCGGAGAACTCCGGGATGTCGGTTGCCGACGGGCTCAAGGTTGCGATGGACGCGAAGAAGCTGAAGGGCCTGGCCGAGAGCACCCTTCACGGCTACCAAGATCACATTGACCTGTACCTCGTCCCTCACCTGGGGCGCCTGCCGTTGCGGGACCTGCGCGCCGGTCATCTGGAGGCGATGTACGTAGCGATCCTCGCGGGCAACGATGCGAAGGTGGAGGCCAAGAAGCGTCCGGTCCGACAGCCGACGATCGTTGCCGTCCATCGCACGGTTCGCGCGTTGTGCTCGGTGCTCCGCCGACGTCGGTTGATCCCGTTCAACCCTGCGTCGGATGTGGAGCTGGCGACGCCGGACAAGCCCGAGGTTCTGGTGTGGACCGGCGAGCAGATCGGCCAGTTCCTCGACTACTGCGAGTCCGAGAATGACCCGCTGACCGCTGCGTTCCACGTGACCGCGTGCTTGGGTCTGCGCCGCGGGGAGCTCTGCGGCCTGCGCTGGGCGTACCTCGACTTGGACGCCGCGACGGTGACGATTCCGTCAACGCCCGGAGCGACGATCATCACCGTCGGCGGGAAGGCTCGCCTGTCGAAGCCGAAGACCCGCCGGTCAGCGCGAACCGGTGTCCTCGACTCTGACGCCGTGGAGGCGTTGCGCCGCTGGCACCGTCGGCAGGCTGCGCAGAAGCTGGCGATGGGTGCGGCCTGGTCGGACTCCGGGTTGGTGTTCACGCAGGCGGACGGGTCGGCCTGGCATCCGGACACCGTGTCGTCTCGTTTCGAGACGCTGTCGAGGCACGCGAAGCTTCCGAAG
>NZ_CAUVXO010000385.1:0-5084 GCF_963555865.1 Protofrankia sp. Cr1 | reverse complement strand
CGCCCGCATTGTCCGCGTCATAGAGGGCGCCGAGCGCAGCGTCGATGGCCGCGTCAGCCTTCGACAGGGTGCCTGCCCCGACGAATGCCATGGCAGCCGGCGCGCCCAGCACCATCCGCCAGCGCCGCAGCCGCTCGGACTCCTCCATCCCGGCCGTGCCGTCGGTGTCGGTGTCGGTGCCGGTGCCGGTGCCGGTATCGGTGCCAGTGTCGGTGTCGGTCTCCGCCGGAACAGCGCTGCGCGGGACAGAAGCGCTGCGCGGGACGGGAGTGCTGTCCACCGAAGGAACGTCAGCCATGTTCGGGACTCCCTCCTACGCCGGGAAGACCCAGTAGCGCGGTGATGGTGGGCAGGACACGCGTGACCCGGTCGAAATCCCAGGCGGCCGGATCGCCCGCCGGCCCGGTGATACCGGCCGCGTTCTGCCCGGGGACCATGCCCGGACCGACGAGCCCGGTGCCGTCCGCGCCGGGGCGGGGCGACACCGCCCGTACCCGTTCGGCGATCATGCGCCGTTCCGGGATGCTGAAGGCGGCGAACACCCGCCGCAGCGGCGCGAGGACGACGGTGAAGGCAGTGCCGTCAAGCGAGCTCAGCCATGCGTCGATGAGACCGAGCAGCCCCGGGTTGCGGGCCAGCACCGATCCGGAGGCGCCGAGGAAGCCCGCCAGCCACTGGGCGGCGTCGGCCGGAGCGCCGCCGGCCGCGGACAACGCCCGAGCGAGGCGGACCGCGACGTCCGCCGGGTCGATCTCGCCCGCGTCCGACAGGATCCCCGCGCATCTGCCGGTGACCAGACTGTTCCCGCCATAGGCGTCGGCGACGGCGCGAACCGCGGTGTGCCAGTGGCTGACGTGCTCGGGGTCGGCGATCAGCCGGAACGCGGTGTCGGCGGTGTCCACGGCGGCGGCCACGGTTCTCGCCGCGTCGTCGTCGAGGCTCTGACAGGCCGGGGGCAGCCCTGCGCAGATCCGTACCATCAGGCTTTCGGCCAGCGTGGTGACCAGGGTGGTGTCGGTGGCGCGCACGTCGCCGTAGCGGTGGACGTGGGCCAGCGGTGCCAGCGCCGCCATCAGATGGGCGATGTCGCCGGTGCCGGCGGCGCGGCGTTCGAGCCCCGCGGTGACCGCCGCCAGGGCGTCGGGCAGGCCGGCGAGCACGACCTGTTCGAGCATGCCGGTGATAGTCGGCAGGTCGGCGGCGCCGCGGGCCTGTTCGGTGACGACCGAGGCGGCCGCGTCGGCGACGGTCGCGCCGTGACGGGCGGCGGCGATCACCGCGACGGCGTATGCCGGATCCCAGCGCAGCGTCCACGCCTCGGCGAAGGTGCCGGTGCTGGCCGTGACCACCGGGGTCCCCCACGGCACGTCGAGCAGCCGCAACCGGTGCAGAAGCCGGCTGCGTTCGCGGTCGGTGTCCTTGCGCAGGTCCAGCCGGATGGCGCGATCGGCAGCGGTGGGCTGCAGCCGGAGCCGGCGCTGGGTCCGGGCAAGGTCGGCGGCCAGCGGTACGGCAGGCGCATCGGCGCCGACCGCGCCGAGTACATCGCCGACGACGAGCTGTTCGCGGACGACCTCGAGCGGCACCGGGTCACCGGCGCACAGCCCGGCGAGCACGGCGTCGGTGAGCTCGGTCAGTCCGGGCAGGGAGCGGTCACGCACAGCCGCGAGGGTTTCGGCGAGACGGACGGTTTCGACCACGGACGCGGGGGACGCCGGCAGGTCGGCTGCGCGCAGCAGAGATGCCACCCGGGCCACCCAGCGGGCCGTCACCTGGTCCGGCGCGGACCACAGGTGCTGGTACCAGCCGGGTGAGGTGATGCCCGCGCCGTAGCCGGACGCGGTGGCGAGCAGGGCGTGTGTCCACGGCACCCAGGTGGTCGCCGTGCGCACAGGTCGGGGGCTACGCAGCAGTTCCCGGTCGGCGGTCACTGAGGTCGCTCCAGCCGTCCCGGTCAGCGCCGGGACGTGCCACGCCCCGCAGATCACCGCGATGCGGGCGGCGGCGTCCGCGCCGTTGCCGGCCTTACGGATCTCCAGACGCATGTGCGCCTCACGCATCTGTTCCCGGCGCTGCCGGGCGGTCTCGGCGGAGGGTTGGGCGGCTGGCCCGGCGCCGAGGATGCTCCCACCGGCCGCCGCGGCGGGGTCGCCGTGGCCGGCACGCAGCTGAGTCATCGCCTCGGCGACCGCGGCGAACAGGGCGAGGGCCTCGCTCCTGCCGCCGGGTCCGCCAGGTCTGTCGGGGTCGACGCGGCGGTGCTCGACGAGGTCCTCCCAGAAGCGCTCCGGGTCGTCGTGCCCGGCGGCCAGCGCCAGCCAGCCGAGCGGGTCGTCGATGAGCGGCGCGGCGGGGACGGGCTCCGCGTCCCCGTCAGCGGTCGACGGGTCCGGATCGACCGGGTCCGAGCCGACCGCGTCCGGATTGGCGCCCTCCGCCGGCCTTTCACTGTGGATCTCGGCCGGGTTGTCAGCCTGTCGGGGCTCGGTGAGCGTTGCGGCCCGCTGCTGGCGGAGCAGCGTCAGGGTGTTCCCGAACGGCAGATCGATGAACCGGACCGGGATGCCGGCGGCGGCGCCGTGCCGCAACGCCTGCCACTCCGGGGAGAACTCGGCGAGCGGCCAGAACGCGGCATCGCGGGGTTCGTCGACGGCGTAGACGGTCAGCGCCACCGGCGGGGTCAGTGAACCGGTGTACGCCAGCGCGCCGTCCCCCTCGGCGGGACCTTCGACGAGGATGAGGTCGGGGTTGATCTCAGCGAGAGCCGCGGCGACAGCCCGCGCGGAGCCCGGCCCGTGATGGCGTATGCCCAGGACGGTGACGCTCATCCGGCGAACGTGTCCGCATCGAGGTCGCGGCAGGCCCGGTACAGGTCCGACCAGCCGCGGCGGCCGCGGACGACGCCCTCGAGATACTCCCGCCAGGCCACCGGGTCGGTCGACGGGTCCTTGACGACGGCTCCGATGAGTACGGCGGCGACATCCTCGGCGGACAGCCTGCCGTCGCCGAAGTGGGTGGCCAGCGTCATCCCGCCGGTGATCACGCTGATCGCCTCGGCGGTGGACAGCGTCGAGGTCGGCGTCTTCAGCGTCGTGCGGCCGTCGACGGTGACCCCCGCGCGCAGCTCCCGGAATATCCGCACGACGCGCCGGACCTCGACGTCGGCTGGTGGTTCGGCGGGCAGGTCCAGGGCGCGGCCGAGGTCGGCGACGCGGCGGGTGACGATCTCGACCTCGGCGTCCTCGGTCGCCGGCAGTGGGAGGACGACGGTGTTGAACCGGCGCCGCAGCGCCGATGACATCTCGTTGACTCCGCGGTCACGGTCGTTGGCGGTGGCGATCACGTTGAATCCGGCGACGGCCTGCACCTCGTCGGCGAGCTCCGCGACGGGAAGGGTCTTCTCCGAGAGCACGGTGATGAGCGCGTCCTGGACCTCGGCGCCCATCCGGGTGAGTTCCTCCACCCGGACGATGGCGCCGCGGGTCATCGCGCGCATCACCGGGGAGGGCACCAGCGCCTCCGGAGATGGTCCCTCGGCGATGAGCCGGGCGTAGTTCCAGCCATAGCGGACCGTGTCCTCGGACGTGCCCGCGGTGCCCTGGACGACCAGGGTGGAGTCGCCACATACCGCGGCGGCGAGATGTTCCGACAGCCATGACTTCGCCGTGCCCGGACTGCCTAGGAGCAGCAGCGCCCGGTCGGTGGCGAGGGTGGCGACGGCGACCTCGACGAGCCGCCGGGCACCGATGTACTTCGGGGTGATGACGGTGCCGTCGCCGAGGGTGCCGCCGAGTACGTATGTGACGACGGCCCAGGGGGACAGTTTCCAGGACGGCGGCCGGGGCCGGTTGTCGGTGGCGGCGAGTGCGGCCAGTTCGGCGGCGAAGGCCCGCTCGGCGTGCGGGCGCAGCAGCTGGGGGCTGGAACCAGCCGCATCATCCGCGACCGGCGCGCCGCCGTGGGTAGCGCCGCCGTGGGTAGCGCCGCCGTGGGTGGCGCCGCCGTGGGTGGCGCCGCCGTGGGTGGCGCCGCCGTGGGTGGCGGTGGCGGTTGTTGCTGTCGACGTGGTCATGACAGAACCTTTCTGCGGGGCGAACGGTGTACCAGGACGGGATGACGAAGCGGTCGCCGGCCTCAGCTGGGATGTCCCGACCGGGACAGGATGGTGTCGCGGCGGGTTCGTCGGTCGCTGATCGTGGCGACCAGCCGCTGGTGGTCGGCGAACATCTCGGTCCGTATGGTCGCCGGGTCCAGGTCGGGGAGGCCCACGTCCGGATGCAGGCGGTGGGCGACGCCGGTCAACAGCGCCCGTTCCCACGCCTGCGCCCGTGCACCCGCGCCGGGGTCGTCGATCGGCTCGGTGAACAGCGCGGCCAGCGTCGAGCCTGCGGCCCGGGTGAACTCGGCGGACCACCGGCCGCTGACAGCGGCGAGAATCGTCATGGAGCGCTCCCGGCCGGGGTTGCCAGCGCGGTCGGGGCGACCGGATCGGGACCAGACGCTCTTGGGCGCCACGTTGGGCGCCACGTTGAGCGCCACGTTGAGCGCCCGGGTGCGGTCGGGTTCGGCTAGGCAGTCGATCAGCATCGCCTGGTGGTTCGGGCCGACCCGGGGGATCAGTGCGAGTGCCCACTCAGCGTTGCGGTGTCGAATGACCGGCTGGATCAGGCATTCAGGAATACTGATCGAGGCAGGGGCCGCGGTCGGATCCCAGACGACCTTGGCGTTCAGGAACCGCTCTGGGGGCAGGCCGGTGCGTTCGGTCCACAGCCGGGGGTCGACGCGGTTCAGCTCCGCGGCCAGCAGCCTCGCATACACGTCCGAGATGCTGTCGCGCGGTTGGCGTGCCTGTCCGTCCGTGATGCTGATGCCGTCGCGGGTCATCTCCTGCGTGCACAGCGTCGGTGGCCGGATGCGAAGCTTGCGACGGCTTACCACGATGGTTTCCGCGGTGCGGGCGGCGGCGCGTGCCTCGAATCGGGTGTCGGGCAGCATGAGCAGCACACCGACGGCGGCCGCGCGCACGTCGGCGCGTCGGTCGTCGAGGGCTGCTTCCAGCAGCTCCTCGTCCCACGGCCCGAGAC
>NZ_CAUVXO010000384.1:4051-5126 GCF_963555865.1 Protofrankia sp. Cr1 | reverse complement strand
GACAGTTACGATGCGATCATTTAATGAGGATGGCGAATTGGGGGAGGAGTGTGGAAACCTGGGCGCATGCAGAGCGCTGACCTGGACGGCTACCGTGCCGGGCTGGGGTACGAGGGCCGGCCTGTGCCGGCGTACCAGACCTTTGGCATGCGGATCGTCGAGGTCGGCGGCGGGCGGGCGGTCGTCCGCCTGGCCGTTGCGCCGCCGCTGCTGGGGACGGACGGCCGGCTGCTCGCGGGCGCCCTCGCCGTGATCGCGGACACCGCGTGCGGCACCGCCGTCGCTGTGGCCGGCCCCGGTGGACCCCCCATGCTTACTGCCCAACTGAGGCTGGAGGTCGTCCGGCCGCTGCCGGTTGCCCCGGGCTGGCTGACCGCCGACGGTCAGGCCGACTTCGCCGGCGACGACAGCGGGCTGGCCCGCGGGGAGTTGGTCGACGCCGCCGGTGAGCTGGTCGCGGTCACCTCACTGCGCGCGATCAATCCCCAGCGCAGTCTGGCCTCGCCTCCTGCCTCGCCTCCTACCTCGCCTCCTACCTCGGCACAGATGGACAGCACGCACTCACCGTCGGCAGCGGATCCGACCTCGTCGGCAATCGTGTCCGGGGCCAATCCGCCGGCTGCCGTACCGCCTCCCGCTGGCGCGCTGTCGGCCCTGCTCGGCGTGGTCAGTCGTACCCGCAAGCGTGGGGAGTCCGAGCTGACCCTGCGGCCGGGCCTCCAGGTGGCCAACAGCTTCGGTGCCGTCCACGGTGGTGTGCTCGGGCTGATCGCGCACATCGTCGCCGCCGACGCCCAGGCCACCGTGTTGGTGCCCGGCGAGCGGCTGGTGCCGCTCGACCTCGCCGTCAACTACCTGCGAGGTGTGCCCGCAGGCGGCGAACCCGTCACCGCCGCAGCCACGGTCGCCTACCGGGGCCGACAGTTCGTCGTCGCCGAGGGCGAGCTGCGTAATTCCGATGGGCGCGGCGCCATCCGGTTCTCGTGCGGTGCGCAGATCCGTCGTTCCGGCTGATTTCCATCGGGACCAGCCCACGTGCTCGTCAGGCACGGCGGCCGAGCACGGCGAGCAGGCG
>NZ_CAUVXO010000384.1:0-4026 GCF_963555865.1 Protofrankia sp. Cr1 | reverse complement strand
GGGCGAGCGGCGTAATTCCGATGGGCGCGGCGCCATCCGGTTCTCGTGCGGTGCGCAGATCCGTCGTTCCGGCTGATTTCCATCGGGACCAGCCCACGTGCTCGTCAGGCACGGCGGCCGAGCACGGCGAGCAGGCGTGTCTGCTCGTCTGCGCCGGGTGGCGGTTGGAGGGCGGGGCCACAGACGTCGGGTCTACGCAGGTCGTCGCCGAAGTACGGCACCAGCTCGAACGCCAGCCGCACCTCGGCCGGGTCCATCCGTTCGTCGAGGCCGGTCGCGCGGGCGAGGTCCCACCGGTGGACCACCTGGTCGAAGCAGATGAAGCGGTCGATCGCCTCGGCGAAGGTACTCGGACCGCGCCAGCCCTGGAAGGTGGCGCCGGCACGCGCCGGATCGTCGAGGTCGGCCTGGATGGCGTCCCGCGCCGCACGCCACGCGGCGAGGGGGTCGTCGTCGACCGACGCGATGTCGCCCAACTCGCGGCCGACGAGGCCGAGGAACATACCGTGGGTGTCGACCACGTGCCGGACGACGTCGCGCGCCGTCCACCCTTCGCACGGCGACGGGCTCTCCCAGCGGTCGGCGGGTACGGCAGCGACCGTCTCGGTGAAGGCGCCGGCCAGGCGGCGGTACCGGTCAGCGGTGTCGCTCATGGTGTCCTCTCATCCCTCGGTAACGGCGTGTTCCCGGCACGCGGCTCCAGCGTTCCCGAGCGCATGTCCGCGAGTCTTGAACAAACGCGACGCGGTAGCGCCGAAGCCCGCTGTACCGCCGAGACATGCTGTACCGCCGAAGGCCGTGGATGTCTAGCGTGGGCGAGGTGCAACCGATGGTGCGGCCGGTGGAACGCGACGCTCGGGGGATCATCGCACCCGACGTGGGGCTCACCCGGTTCCGTCTCGACCGGTATCCGCCCTCGGCGCAGGTCGCCCGCTTCGTCGACCGCTACTGGGTCGCCACCTGGGACCTCACCGGGCAGGACCCGTTCACCCAGCGCGTCTTCGCCCATCCCGTCGTCAACGCGGTACTCGCCGACGGCGCGTTCACCGTGCACGGCGTGACCACCCGCATCGGTGCCCGGACGCTGTCCGGCGCCGGCCGGGCACTCGGGATCATGTTCCGGCCAGCCGGGTTCCGGCCCTTCGCGGGCGGTTCGATGGCGAAGCTGCGAGACCGGACGCTGCCGTTCGCCGACGTGTTCGGCGCGGACGCCGTGGCCTTACTGGCACACGAGGTGACCGCCGCGGCGGATCCAGTCGGGATGGCCGCGACCGCCGACCGCTTCCTGGACTCGCAGATGCCGTCGCAGGTGTGGGAGTCCGAGGCGACGAGCGCCCTGGTCGAAAAGGTCGCGGCTGATCCGACCTTCGTCCGGGTCGATGCCCTGGCCGCACTGTGTGCTCTGACTCCCCGCCAGCTCCAACGCCGCTTCGCTGACCACGTCGGAATAGGTCCGAAGGCGACGATCCGCCGCTACCGCTTTTACGAGGCCGCCGAACGCGCTCGCGGCGCTGACGTCGACTGGGCCGACCTCGCCGCCGAACTCGGCTACAGCGACCAGGCACACCTCACGCGGGAGTTCTCCGCGATCGTCGGTCTGCCCCCGTCGCGCTACGCCCGCGCCTGCCGCGCCGGGTGAGACGCGTCCGGAAGAAGACCAGGTGGGCGTGGCGGCCGTCTCCGACAACGTGGGCCGACGACCCGATTGTCCAGCCACCACAGCCCGGCGACCTACCGCTCGGCCAAATGACGGCGCAGGAGGGATGGATCGCGCTGCGCCCAGCGCCGGTTCCGCCATTCCCACATCCGGGCGGCGCTGCGGTATGCCCTCTACACCGATCGCAAGGTGTTGGCCGCGGCGATGCGGCTATGGACGCGGTAGCGGCCTGGGGGTTGGGAACGGGCCCGGGAGAAGGCCCGGGAGAAGGCGTACTCGGAGGTGTAGCCAACGGCGCGGGCGATGACGTCGATCGGGTCGTCGGTGTCGCGTAGCCGGCGCGCGGCCAGGTCCATTCGCCAGCGGGTGAGATAGGCGGCGGGGGTGTCACCGACGAGGACGGGGAACCGGCGGGCCAGCGTCGCGCGGGACACAGCGACGTGGTCGGCGAGGGAGGCGATGGTCCAGGCGTGGGCTGGGTCGGTGTGCATCGCCGTGAGGGCAGCCGCGATCACAGGGTCGCTCAGGGCACGTAGCCACGACACGGAAGGGGGCGGGGGTTCGGCCTGGAGCCAGGCCCGCAGGAGGTGGATGAGCAGCACGTCGACGAGTCGGTTGAGCACTGTGGCTGCGGCGAGTTGCGGGTGCGTCAACTCGCTCGACAGGAGCCGGACGGTGTCGTCGAGCGGCGCGTTGTCCGAGCCTGCCGGTATGTGCACTACGTCGGGGAGCAGGGTAAGCAGGGGTGTGGTGACAGCGGGGTCGTGCCGGTAGGAGGCGCACAGTATCCGTGTCCGCGCCGGCTGGGTGCCGATGTCGAGCCGGCCGCCGGCAACCCGCGCCCGGTGGGCGGCGGCGTGGTCGAAGGGTTCGAGGGGTCCGGTGCGGTCGCCCGACAGACCGTGCGCGGTCCCCGTGGGCAGCAGGACCACGTCGCCGGGCATGAGCTGCACGGAGGGCCGGTCGGGCACCCGTAGCCAAGCCGTCCCGGCGGTGATCGCATGGAACGCCGCTCCGGGTATCGCGAACAGGTGCAGCCCCCACGGGTCACCCGCGTATACGGTCGCCGCGACCGTGCCCCGCACGCCGGCAACGGCCAGCACTTCGGCCAGCAGATCCACACTCGGAGCCTAGCGATCCGTGTGCGGGGCTGATCTCGATGAGACGGATAGACAAAGAATCGAGACCGATCGTCATCGACTGGCCATCGTCACGCTCCATACGGTTGATCTGTCGCCCACATCCCCGGCAGGAGAGCAACCGATGAACATTGCAGGCAGCACCGCCCTTGTCACTGGCGCCAACCGCGGGCTTGGCGCCCGCCTGGTGACCGAACTGCTTGGCGCCGGAGCGAGCCGGGTCTACGCCACCGCCCGTAACCCCCACACCATCGACCCGCAGGTGTGCTCTGACCCGCGGGTGCGCACCCTGGCTCTGGACATCACCGATCAGGCCAGTGTGGATGCCGCCGCCAAGGCGGCCACCGACGTCACCCTTCTGGTCAACAACGCGGGTGTGCTCGGCTTCGGCAGCGCCCTGGACGGCGACCTCGACCTGTTTGGCCGTGACATGACCACGAACTACGTCGGCACCCTGCGGGTCACCCGGGCGTTCGTCCCTGTACTGGCGGCGAATGCACCCGCTGCAGTCGCCAACGTGCTGACCTTGATCGCGCTTGCCCCGGTCCTACCGATGGCCGGGTACTGTGCGTCGAAGGCCGCCGCACACTCGATCACGCAGGCGCTGCGCGCGGAGTTGCGCGGCCGGGGTATTGAGGTCATCGGCGCCTACCCGGGTGGGATCGACACCGACATGCTCGCCGGTATCGAAGCGGACAAGGCTGCCCCCGAGATTGTCGCCGGGCGCATTGTAGCCGGCATTGCGGCCGGTGAGACGGTGGTCTGGCCCGACGACACATCCGCCCACGCCGGCACGGTCTACGTTACCGACCCGCTGCGACTCGAGCAGATGCTGGCAAGCTGAGTCTCTCCCGGGCCTCCCGGGCCCGCGAACGCGGTCCGTTGGAGAATACGGACTCGCCCCGTCAAAGAAGGTAGCCCTCTATGTTGAGCCCGGTGCGGCCGGTTACTGAGACCAATGCCTCGTTGGGGCGGAGGCTGGCTGGCCGCACAGATCACCGCAGGTTACATTCGTGATCGAATATGGACCTAACGCACCAGAACAAGAACCGTTCGATCTTTATCGAAGGTCCTGAGATCACCATCCGGCCGGTCGCCACCCGGGTCCTGACCAGGGACGACGCCCAGTGAGCGCCCGGCCGGCAACATCATCCACCGAGCCGAACACACGTTCTGCGCATCTGGTAGTTCCGGAGCCGGCTGGCCCGGTGACGCGGGGCGAGTTGGCCG
>NZ_CAUVXO010000383.1:0-5101 GCF_963555865.1 Protofrankia sp. Cr1 | reverse complement strand
ATCCAGATCACCATGGACCGAACCCGGGACGGTGCGCTGAGTGTGCTCATCGCCGACGCGGGTGGCGACGCGGGTGGCAATACTGTGGCCCGCCTGGCCGGGCTGCGGCTGGCGGAGATGGGCTCCGGGGCGACCATGGAGACCGCGGGTCCGCACAACCTGGTCCACGAGGTGACCTGGCGGCCCCTTGCGCTGCCGGACCCGGCCACGGCCGGCTCCAATGGAGCCGCCGGCGCCATTGCCAGGGACGTCGTGTTCGTCGGCGAGGAAAGCAGCCTGGTGGTCGCGTTGTGTACGCGGCTGACTGCTTCCGGAAGCAGGTGCCAGGTCGTGTCCGGTCCGGAGGATCTGCGCGACCTCACCGAGCCGGCGGACGTATTGGTCCTGCCACTGTCCGCCGACCCCGGCGAGCCGGTCGGGCGGAGCGCAGCGCGTTCGGCATGGCTGCTCACCGAGATCGCCCAGCGGATGGCCGGACCACACCGGGCGAAGTCCGCGCGGCTGTGGTGCCTGACCATCGGCGTGCGGGAGAGCCGGGACGAAGGCCATCTCACCCACTCCCCGCTGTGGGGACTCGGTCGGATCATGGCGGGTGAACACTCCCAGTTGTGGGGTGGAGTGGTCGACCTGCCCCCCGACGACCCCGCCACGGCGGCCGAAACGCTGCTGCAGGTGCTGCGGGCAGCACCCGCCGAGGACGTCATTGCCCTGCGGGACGGCGTCGCATCGGTCGCCCGGCTGGCCCTGACGTCGCGGGAGCCGGTACGCGCACCACTGGCATGCCGCTCCGACGGCACCTATCTGATCACTGGCGGTCTCGGCGTACTCGGCTTGCGGGTCGCCCATTGGCTGGCCGAGCGCGGTGCCCGCCGCATCGTTCTGGTAGGACGGCATGGGTTGCCGCCCCGGGCGTTGTGGGACACGCCGGCGGACGGCCCGACCCGCCGGAAGATCGCCGAGGTCCGTGCGCTGGAGGCGGCTGGCGTCACGATCCGGGTACTGTCCCTCGACATCGCCGACGCGGAGCAGGCCGCCCGGCGGCTGGCGTCCGACGCCCTCGACCTGCCGCCCATCCGAGGCGTCGTGCACGCCGCCGGTGTCCTGGACAACCGGCTGGTCATGGGCGTCGACGAGAAGTCGCTCCGGGCAGTGCTGCGGCCCAAGGTGGACGGTGCCTTGGTACTACACCGCCTTTTCCCGCCCGGCAGCCTGGACTTCCTTGTGCTGTTTTCCTCCTGCGGCCAGCTCCTCGGTATGCCCGGCCAGGCCGCGTACGGGTCGGCCAACGCCTTCCTCGACGCGTTCGCGGTGCACCGCAACGGCTCCGCGGCAACGGTCGGCCAGGCCGACACCCTGAGCCTCGGTTGGACCTCATGGCGTGGCCATGGCATGGCGGTGAACGACGTCGTCGATGCCGAGCTGCGCGCTCGCGGCGTGACCGCCATTTCGGCCGCCGAGGCGTTCGACGCGTGGGACTTCGCCGACCGGCGAGGGCCCGGCCACTATCCCGTCCTGCGAACCGTCCAGCTTGAACCCGGCGCGGAGCGACCGCCGCTGCTGAGCGACATATCCGCGCCGGTGGACGGGCTTGCGCCCGACGCGTCGGCCGAGCCGTTCGCGGACCTGCCGCCCGAGTTGCTACGCGGGTACCTGCT
Source organism: Protofrankia sp. Cr1 (assembly GCF_963555865.1). Lineage (NCBI taxonomy): Bacteria > Bacillati > Actinomycetota > Actinomycetes > Frankiales > Frankiaceae > Protofrankia > Protofrankia sp. Cr1. The sequence goes on along the minus strand of NZ_CAUVXO010000383.1, from coordinate 3,446 downwards.
CGACGACGTCGGCACCCAGATCTCCGCCGAGATGAAGCTGCCCACGACGGCCTTGGATCCACGCCGGTCACTGATCGAGCAGGGCCTCGATTCGGTCATGACCATCATGATCCGGCGGCGCCTGGAGCGACGGTTCGGTCAGAAGCTGCCGGCCACGCTGCTGTGGCAGCAGCCGACCGTGACAGCAATCACCGATCACCTGGTGGAGCTGCTGCGTCCAGCCGAGCCGACCGGAGCCGAGCCGACCGGCTGACCCGCGGGTGCGGGCCGGCGACTGTGGTGTGCCCCGCGGGGCACAAGGTGAGTCCGCGGGCGACCGGTGTGCGGTGGTGTTCGGGCGGCCGGTCGTCCTCGCCCCGAAGCCGGCCGATCAGATCGTCATCCAGGACCACCTCGGCGCGTCCGTCCAAGGCAGACCCCTGGGCGAGCCTCGCGAGCAGAGCATCCCGGGCGGTAAACGTCGCCGGATCACGGCGCGAGGAGCCGCGGTATCCGGCGGGGAACCCGAGAACGCCCACGACGTCGCGCAGCGGCACGGCCGCGCCCGGCCCCCACCGCTCACTGAAAGCGGAATGATAGGCGGCCCAGCCGAGCAGGCGCGGCGCGACATCGACGAGCACATGGACGGCCTCCCGCGCTTCCTGGATCACCGCTGGCGGGAGCGTCACCGAACAGTCGACCCGCAGATCGACCCCGACCCGGGAAGGTCGTCCCTGCCGACATCGACCACAGCGTGGGGATCGACGCGGGCACGGCGCTGCGCTGCGTGCACGAGTGGTTGGTGACCGAGCCACCGCAGGTCGTGGAGACCCGCGCGGGAAGGCTGATCGGGAGGCGTTCATCTGCAAGGTGGAGGGCCGAGTCGCTCAACTGCGCCGCCTGGACGACTTCGTCGACGGAAGGGATCTTCACGAGCTGGTCGCGCGGGAGCTCGCCGCCACGACCGCCGTGCTCGACGAGGCCACCTACGACGAGCGCCTCGGACGTCGGCTGCTGTCCGCTGTCGCGGAGCTGTGCCAGCTCGCTGGGTGGGTCGCGATGGACGCCGGCCATACCCAGGCCACGCGGCGCTGCTACCTCGGCGGTGGAGCGGCACTTCGACCAGCGACGCCCCGACGACGAACCGACCTGGGTGTACTGGCTCGACGAGAACGAGATTCAGGTGATGGCGGGCCGCTGCTACGTCGAGCTCGGCCTGCCGCAGCGCGCCGAGCCGCTGCTGGTCGACGCGGTGGCCCGCTGCGACGAGGACCACGCCCGCGAAGCCGCGCTCTACCGCTCCTGGCTCGCCGAGGCATACACGCAGACAGGTGATCTCGACCGGGCCGTCGAGGAAGCCACGCACGTCGTCCGGCTCGACGCCCGCGCCGGATCAGCACGCGCATCCGACCGGGTCCAACACCTGAGAGCCCGACTCACGGCATTTCGCGACGACCCGACAGTCCTCGCCTTCGAGGACCTCTACCAGTCGGTAGCGGATCTTCCAGGCGTCCTGCGCCCACCCGGCTGACCCTCCAGCCGCCGGACTTGGCACCAGGTCGGCGCCGGCAGCGAGTACGCGGCAGGGCTCGCGCTCGGTGGGAGGCGTGGCGAGGACCGTGCGCGATCCGCCGGGCCAAGCGGTATCCGCCGGTTGGCGGGCTTTTACCCGGCGGAGCCAGCAGACGTTCGGTCCGTGTCCTCGGCGGCAACATCGTTGTGGCCGGGAAGCTCTCCGGCCTGCTCGGCTATATCGCGTTCGACCTGGGGAACGAGTTGCTCGCCCGTGCCTACTGCAACGAGGCGATACGCCGCCTTTCCCAGATCGGTGAACGCCATCGCCCGGCCGACCAGCACAGCAGCATGTCCGCGTAGTAGTGCCCGCTCAGCTGACCGTCGAAATAAGAAACGAGGGCCGGGTCGACGTAGCGGACGCGGCCAGCGCCCACGACGCCCGCCACGACAGCTGATCCGGTGAGGAGGTTGAACCCACGGCAGCCCAAAGCGTTCACCCACTCGATGTTCCCAGCAGCCTCATCGAGAAGCAGCCTCCCGGGCGCACCGGGGCCACACCCAGCGCCGAAATCCGGAGCATCACCAGCCTGCCTGGAGGACGGGTCCGCTGACGGTGACATCTGCGCCGGACGGGAGATCGCCACCCCTGCCGAGACGCGACAGATGCGCGGGATCAGTCGGGTTTGCGTACCCTGAATCGCGGGGTTCCGCGATTCAGGGTGGGTCGAGGAGGCGGTATGGGTTCGGCAGGCTTCGATTCCGAACACGAGCAGTTCCGTGATCTGGTCCGGCAGTTCGTGGCCCGCGAGATCGTCCCTCACCAGCAACGGTGGGAGGAAGCCGGCATCGTCGACCGGTCGCTGTATCTGGCCGCCGGCAAGCAGGGCGTGATCGGCTTCAACGTCCCGGAAGAGTTCGGCGGCGGTGGCGTGGACGACTTCCGGTACAACGCGATCGTCACCGGGGAGCTCGCCCGGGCCACGTCCGGCCCCCCGGCGCTGAGCCTGCACAACGACATCGTCGCGCCCTACTTCATCCGGCTGGCCACCCCGGAGCAGAAGAAGCGCTGGCTGCCGGGCTTCGCGTCCGGAGAACTGATCGGCGCCATCGCGATGAGCGAGCCGGGCGCCGGCAGCGACCTCGCCGGCATCCGCACGAGCGCCGTGCGCGACGGCGACGACTGGATCGTCTCGGGCACCAAGACGTTCATCTCCAGCGGGATCAACGCCGACCTCGTGATCGTCGTGGCCCGTACCGACCCCGCCGCCGGCCACAAGGGCTTCAGCCTCCTGGTGGTCGAGCGTGACATGCCCGGGTTCACCCGCGGCCGCAAACTCGACAAGATCGGCCAGCGGGCGCAGGACACCGCCGAGCTGTTCTTCGACGAGGTGCGCGTCCCGGCGGCGAACGTGCTGGGCGAGGTGGGACGCGGATTCTACCACCTCATGCACAACCTGCCCGACGAGCGGCTGTCGATCGCGGTCGCAGGCGTCACGGGTGCTCGCACCGTCTTCGACGCGACGCTCGAGTACGCCAAGCAACGCACCGCCTTCGGCCAGCCCATCGGCACGTTCCAGCACAACCGCTTCCTGCTCGCCGAGATGGACACCGAACTCGACATCGCCGAGACGTTCATCGACGCCTGTCTGGCCCAGTCCGCGCGCGGCGAGCTGACCGCGGAACGGGCGGCGAAGGCCAAGTGGTGGGTCACCGAGTTGCACAAGAGGGTGGTCGACGCCTGCGTTCAACTGCACGGCGGCTACGGCTACATCCTGGAGTACCCCGTCGCCAGCGCATACCGCGACGTCCGGATCACGACCATTTACGGCGGCACGACCGAAATCATGAAGGAGATCATCGGGAAGTCCCTCGGCGTCTGACCGGCCGACGCCGGCAGGATCAGGACGGCCCGTTCCAGCATGCTTGTGCGCACGCGAACGGGATCGACGCCC
>NZ_CAUVXO010000382.1:0-5108 GCF_963555865.1 Protofrankia sp. Cr1 | reverse complement strand
CCCATGCCACCAACAGCACAAACAGCTAAATGAGACAGAACTCTCTTGCAGGCATCAGCCTGCCCACGTGAACCGCGTAGGTCAAGGGATCAGCGCTATCTAGCCGAGTTGGAGCGCCCGGCACCAGGGATGTGGATCAAGGAGAGGGGTTGGGGTGCGCCCGTCGGGTCACCGAACACGCCCGGGGACAGCCTCAAGCACCCGGACAGTTCGGCCGGCCGCGCCTAGTCGGCCACCAGGTGGGATTCGAGGCGGTCAGGCCCCGCTCCATGACCCCTACCGAGACCGCCGGCTCCGTCCACTACTGTGCCGCGTTGGATGCCGTCACATACATCACCGGGGTGGTGTATGTGATCGTGCCCTGCCGTCCAACTGCGCGCCGCCACGCCTCGCGGTAGCGACGTGCCACGTCGCCCCCAAGATTCTTGGTGATGGTCTCGATCGCGGTGGGGCCACCCGGATGACCCCGGCGATGTAGGTGGGCCTCGACGGCGGCAGCGTCGGTGAACGTGTCTCTCACCGTGTCCATCACGACTGCTTCAATGGTCAGTCCGACGTGTCGGGCCAGCGCGGCAGTGCGGCGTTCATCGAAGGCTGTCATAGTCCGCGCGCCACGCGTCGCACCCGCCGTCGCCTGGTCAATCGCGATCAGCTCCGTTGCGCTCAGCCCGTCCAGCTCCGCATCATGGCGACGCCGCGCGTTGACGGGCTCGAACGCGGAGAAACGACCAGCCGGGCGGAGGACCCGCGCGACCTCGGCGAGCGCGGCCGGCAGGTCATCGATGTAGATCAGGACAGACCGTGCGACAACCGCATCAACGCAGCGATCCGCCAGCGACATCCGAGTTGCGTCCGCGACCAGCCGACGCACCGTACCCCCATCCGCGGGCAGGTCAATCTGGCTCAGCGCTTCGGCGGAGAGATCTACCGCCGTGACCATCCCAGCCGGGCCGACCAGCGAAAGCGCCGCAGAGGTAAGCAGTCCTGTCCCGGCACCGAGATCAACGACGTGCGCGCCCGCGGTGATCCGTGCACCAGCGAGAACCCTGTCACGAATGCCCCCGAGTCGATCTTCAGCTGTCTGCCGAGCCGCGTCGGACAGGCCCTCGAACCTACCCGCCCGTAGCCACGCCGCCGTGGTTTCGCCAGCTGTCCGACCCGACGAGCTCATCAGGACGTCACCGCCGGTCCGAAGTAGAATGTAGGGCTCACAGCGTTGCACAGCGACCCCGCGAGCGCCGCCAAGCCCGCGTCCTTCTCCGCATGATAAATACGGTCGATCCTGTCGAGCTGATCGTCTGACAGCAGCTCGTGACCGCGGGCCGCGAACGCGAAGAAGAGATCCTCGTCCTCACGGAACAGTTCCGCCCGCCGGTCCAGGAGGGGCTTACGCTCCGCGATGGCCCGAGCCTCCAACCGCCCCCGCTTGTGCTCGATTTCCTCGGCGAGTCGGGCCATCTCGATCCGGATCTCAACCTGACGTCCGTGGTATTCGCAGCTCAGGTCAAGAAGCCCGGCAATCTGTTCCCCGGTGAGCCCCACCTCACCATGGTGGGCCAGCAGTCGAGTAAACAGTGCGCCCTTGGCTGCGATGCTGTCCGCCGACACATCGATGAGGTAACCAGGTCGGGCAAAGCTCTTGTGGTTGACGCCGCACATCGCGGTCTCCTCCGTGGAAGGTTTCGATGTCGCCGATCCGCCCGGCGACCCTCTTTGCTGCCTTGGACATGCACCGGTCTGCGCGGTACGCCGGGCAAGGCAATCTCAGCTACCGTTACACGGTCGCAGGATCCGCGAACGCGCCGGTGTGACCTGTTACCAGGAAATTTGGGCGACCGCCGTATACTCGACGGCGGCCTGTCCGCTACCGAGCCGTGCGTTGATTTTCAACGGCCCGCCCCGTCAGTAATGCGAGATGATCCCGCAGCCACCGAACCTCTTCTACCACATTCTCGATCCTTTCGCTGATGGCGGCATGTTCCAAAGGGAAGCCGGGCAGATCGTATTTGAAGTGTTCGAGGTTCGCGCCCATTGATTCGAGCTGTGCTAAAGCACTTATGGCCATCAGCTCAAGTACATGCAGGGCTAATGTCTGTCGCTCCATCTATCCCTCCGCTGTGCGCTCCGGGCGCCTACGTCGTGGCACCGGATGTCGGGGCCAAGGAAAGCGTGTCGCGTTACCAACGCTGCGTGAAGGGACAGCTTGCCGTTGCCAGCGGTCACTCTGTGTGATAACTAGGGCGTATTGCCCCAGTGGGCAAAAAAGACACCCACGGAAGATCGCAAGTGGCTTGGCGCGGTAGACCTGACTTATCTCCCAGCCTGCCACCTTCTGGCCTCCCGGTAGAGGCCCGAAATATCTGGAGTTCGATCTTTCTCGTTCTTGTTCAGTTGTGACTTGCTACACTCCGCACAGGAGGTGTGGTATGGAGCAGAGCCTAGGTGACCGAATCGTCCAAATCAGGCGCCGGAGGTCGTTAACACAGGCGGAGTTGGCGGAAGCCGCCGGTGTAAGCCTCGATGTGATCACCAAGTTGGAGGGTAACCGGCGTGCCGGGGCGCGAGTCTCCACGCTCCATGCCATTGCCCGTGCACTGAAGGTCAAGACCTCTGAACTACTCGAGGGTGGGGGTGACCTTGACCGGGCCGACAACGGCGATACCGCTAATCTGCTTGCCTTACGCAAAATTCTGGTGCCATCGCTTTCACAGAAAGCGGCCAGGGAGGCACCCAACATCGCAAATCTACGCGCAGCGGTAACAGATGTTACCCGTCTTTACCACGAGTCCCGGTATCAAGATTTGCTTGCCGGCATACCGGACACAATCCAGGACGCTGAGGCAGCCGTGGCGGCCAACGACGGCGATTATAAGATAATAGCCCTGCGGCTCTTGGCGCAGACATACAACATGGCCTCGCTCGTTCTCCTTCAGCTCCGACGCGAAGATCTGTCCTACGAAGCCGCTAGGCGCTCAATGACCCACGCCGAGTCAGCCGGCGACCCCATCCTAAGGGCAGCTGTCGCTGACAACATCGGCTGGATCTTCCAGCGTCAAGCCCGATTCGACGACGCAGAGGAGACGGTCATCACGATGGCCGACGCCATAGAGCCATCATGGAGCCGAGCCAATGCCAACCATATAGCAGTCTGGGGAAGGCTCCTTACGAGAGGTGCCAGCTCCGCGGCCCGCAACAACCGGCCCGAGCAGTCCCGCGAGTTTCTGTCCTTGGCGCGTTCCGCCGCCGCACGGCTAGGGCAAGACCATATGACGTATGGATCATATTGGGCAGCATTCGGGCCAACGACGGTTGACACCATCGAGGTGGAAAATGCCGTAATCATGGGCGAACCTGACCGTGCCCTGTCGCTTGCCAGATCAATCCGGCCAGGCGGTGACGTGCGCCGCTCGACCTGGGCACGCTATCTACTTACACTCGCCGACGCCCAAGCCGCCACGCGCAATCCCAGTGAAGCGGTACGGACATTGCGCAGCGCCAAGGATTACGCCCCGGAATGGTTGCGTTACCAGCGCCTTGCCCGGAGGCTCACTCAAGACCTGCTTGAATCGCAGGCGGTTCGCCAGGCCCGGAATCTGGGGCTACCGGAACTCGCCGAACACATGAATATTCAGTGATGATCTAGATGCATCCGACGCGCATGAGATAAAATGGATGACCCCAGCGAGGTGAAGCTCGGGAGTCGATATTTTCGATCACAATCGACCTATTACTGTCCGTATGGATCATTAGGAGGGGTTGGTCCGCACAAGACGTCCTGTGGCCCTGGAACTCCGCTGACCACCAACTCAGTCATCACACGTGTCATCACCGTCGCCGAGGACGGGCCTGGACGGGGTGTCAGCTGGTGTTCGGCGCGCAACGGTGTCACCACACGTTCGAAGCCGTCCGCGTCCTGGGCCGTCTCGCCGCTATGATCAACAACGTGCCACCCCGGGTAACGGGCAGCCGACCACGCGGCCGTCGCCTGCACGCAGGAGCGAGTACAGTCCCCCAGCTTGACCAGAGCCCATGGCAGGCAGGACTTAGGAATGCCCTGGTCAACACCTATAGACAGGTTTCGGGTACCCGCACATCAGTATGAGTATCGTGAACTCTCCCGCTGACGGCCACAGCCAGCCGCACCGTGCCGCCAGAGGCGGCCACCCCCGTCCCCGTGTCCGGGTCCCCAACGAGCGAATCGCCTTCACCCGGATGCGTACGTCGCAGGACCGCGCGGCGGACGCGATAACATCGTTCGCGGGCTCGCTACCCTTCGTCTATCTCCACGCCGTCTGGTTCGGCGTCTGGGTCCTGCTGAACGAGGGCGTGTTCGGGCGGGCCGGCATCTTCGACCCGTATCCGTTCGGACTGCTCACGATGATCGTCAGCCTGGAGGCGATCTTCCTGTCCACCTTTGTGATGGTGAGCCAGAACCGCGAAGCGACGCGGCAGAACCTGCGAGCCGACCTGGACTTCGAGACCAACCTGCGGTCCGAGGTGTGGTCGGTCCACATCGGCAAAGCGCTCGGACTCGACCCGGAACAGATCGAGCGACACGTCCAGGAGATCATCGAACAGGCCAGGGCGGGAATCAGTAACAGTCAGGCCGCACCGGTCGACCCCCGGATGCTGCTGGACCTCCCAGAATGATCCACGTTCCCGATCCCGCTTGACGGCGACGACGTCAGTGAGATCATCGATCTCTATCGGGACCAGCTGCCAATGAACGAGCATATGGTCACGATGGACCCGCCCGCGCACACCCGTGAGCGAGCAATGCTGATGCGGCTGCTCACGCCAAAGCGGCTCAAGAAGAACGAAGCCTTCAGCTGGCGCGTAGCCGATCGGCAACTCGACGAGTTCATCGGCAGCGGCCAGTGTGAGTTCATCCCTGCCTACACGCAACCATTCGCGATGCTTGCGAACCGTTAATTCGTTGGCGGTAGGCGGCGAGGGTCACGAGGATCTGGTCGGCGGTCTTCGTCCAGACAAACGGTTTCACGTCGTGTTCCAGGCGTTGATCCACCGGCGGATGTCGGCGTCGAGCTCGACGACGCAGCGGTGCGTCGACCGGCGCAGCCCGCGGTTGGTCAGCTCGGCGAACCAGC
>NZ_CAUVXO010000381.1:1750-5630 GCF_963555865.1 Protofrankia sp. Cr1 | reverse complement strand
ACGGTGGGTGGCGCGACGGTGTCGCAGGCGAGCGTCACGCGGTGATCGACCCGTCGACCGGGACGATCGTCGAGACCGTGGTCGACGGCGGCGAAGCGGATATCGACAGCGCGGTGACGGCTGCTCGCAGAGCCTTCGACGAGGGGCCGTGGCCCCGGATGTCGGGCCGGGAGCGCGCTCGCGTCCTGATTCGCGTCGCCGAGCTCGTGCGCGAGCACGCCGACGAACTGGCACGGCTGGAAACCCTGGACGTCGGCAAGCCGATCACACTGTCCCGGGTGGTCGACGTCAATACAGTGATCGAGCAATACGAGTATTATGCCGCCCTGGCGCAGACAATCGACGGGTCGACACGGTCGATTTCCATGCCCGCGCTGGCATATACCCGCCGCGAACCCATCGGTGTCGTCGGAGCCATCACGCCGTTCAACTTCCCGCTGATCCTCTCCAACAGCAAAATCGCTCCGGCGCTGGCGGCAGGAAATACGATCGTCCACAAGCCGGCCGAGGACACGCCGTTGTCGGCGCTGCGGATGGCGGAGCTGTTCTCGGCAGCCGGCGTGCCTGACGGAGTCCTGAACGTGGTCACCGGCGGGGCGGTGGCCGGCCAGGCGCTCATCCGCCACCAGGGTGTCGACAAGATCGCCTTTACCGGGTCGACGCCGGTCGGGCGGTCGGTGGCGAGCCTGGCCGGTGAGTTCCTCAAGCCGGCGACCATCGAGCTGGGCGGCAAGTCAGCGCAGTTGATCTTTGCTGACGCGGACCTCGACACGGCCATCGGCGCGGCGATCCAGGGATTCGTGTTCAACACCGGCCAGTTCTGTATGGGCGGCACCCGGCTGCTGGTGGCGCGCGAACTGTTCGACACAGTGGTCGAAGCCGTCGCAGGAGGCGCCGCCGGCGTGCCGGTCGGGGATCCGTTCGAGGAGTCCACCATTGTGGGGCCGCTGGGCGGCGAGCGCCACCTGGCCAAGGTCGAGGAGTACATCCAGCTGGCCCGTGCAACCAACGGTGTCCGGATTGTGACCGGTGGGCGGCGGCTCGACCTCGGTGGCGGCTCGTACTACGCCCCCACCGTCATCACCGGCATGCCCAACGACTCCCGTCTCGTCCAGGAAGAGATCTTCGGTCCGGTGCTGACCGTCCAGCCGTTCGACGACGAGGACGAGGCCGTCGCGCTCGCCAACAGCACGCCCTTCGGACTCGCGGCAGGCCTGCACACCCGCGATGTCGCCCGAGCCCACCGGGTCGCGGCACGGCTTGCGGCGGGCATCGTGTGGGTCAACGGCTGGGCACTGCTCGATCCCGCCATGCCATTCGGCGGCTACAAGCAGTCTGGCTACGGCCGCGAGAACGGGCCGGAAGGTCTGCACGAGTACACGCAGGTCAAGTCCGTGATCGTCGCGCTCACCTGATCGCAAGCCAGCACCGGCTGATCGGGCGCCAGCACCGACGTCCACGAAATCCGCGAGCACGTGACCACCGAGCAAGGAGACACAGCCAGGATGACGACGACGGAAGCGGCAATCGTCGAGAAGGCCGGAGAACCGTTCACACTGTCCGAGGTCGAGTTGGACGACCCGCGACCCGACGAGGTCGTCGTGCGCCTGGTGGCAGCCGGCGTCTGCCACACCGATCTCACTGTTGCCGGGGGCGGTCTGCCGTTCCCCCTGCCTGGCGTCCTCGGGCACGAGGGCGCCGGCGTGGTGGAAAGCGTCGGCTCCGGGGTCAGTCGGGTGCAGCCAGGTGACCATGTCCTGTTGTCGTTCACATCCTGCGGCCGATGCGGGAACTGTCGGGACGGCCACCCGGCCTACTGCGCGACCTGGCTTCCGATGAACCTTCTCGGCGGCGTCCGTGCCGACGGTTCGTCGACCATCACCAGGGCGCAGGATGCGATCGGCGGTCACTTCTTCGGCCAGTCCTCCTTCTCCCGTCATGCCCTGGTCGACGAGCGCAGCGTCGTCAAAGTGGACGCCGACGTCGCGCTCAACCTGATCGCGCCGCTGGGCTGTGGCGTGCAGACGGGCGCCGGCGCGGTCTGGAACATCCTGAATCCGCGCCCCGGCGCGACGATCGCGGTCACCGGTGCCGGTTCCGTCGGCCTGTCAGCGATCATGGCAGCTGCCCTCACACCGGCGACACGCATCATCGCCGTCGACCGGATCGAACAGCGGTTGCGCCTTGCGGTGCAGCTGGGGGCCACCGACGTTGTCAACGCCACCGACGGCGGTGTCGCCGAACAGTTGGCCGAGATCACCGGTGGCGCGGGGGTCGACGGCGTGGTAGAGACGACGGGGAACACCGCTGTCCTGCGGACGGCGATCGACTGCCTTGCCGCTCGTGGGACGGCGGTCATCGTCGGCGCGCCTCCCTTCGGCTCCGAGGTGGCGCTCGATGTCAACGCCATGCTGGGGGGACGCCAGGTTGTCGGGATCACCCTCGGTGACAGCGAGACCGAACGGCTGCTGCCCGTTCTCGTCGCTCTTGTTCGCTCTGGCCGGATGCCGGTCCAAAAACTGATCACCGAGTACGGGTTCAGTCAGATCCAAACCGCGGTCGACGACATGGTGGCAGGTAAGACCATCAAACCGGTGCTCACATTCTAAGAGCGACCGGCAATAGGGGACGCGGCGTCGCGGGGCTGGGGCACGCACCTCGCCACGTTGTCGTCGGTCGCCACCCAACACCAGGGTGGCTCCCTCCTCCGCCTCGCGAGCTACGCACCCCAGCCCCGCTCCTTGATCCACGCCCCTATTGCCGGGCGCTCTGAACATTCTAACTGGAAGGCACACCATGCCGGTTGATCCGCAATTCGAGGCCGTTCTCAAACAGGCTGCCGCAGCGGGCCTGCCACCGTTCCACACGCTCACACCCGTCCAGGCCCGAGCGCTGTACGCCCAGCTGATGGCTTTACCTGACCGCCCGGTGCCCGTCGTGCACGTGGCGGACCGGATGGTGCCCGGTCCCGCTGGGGAACTCCCGGTGCGGATCTACCGGCCGGGAATGGATGGGCGCCGGCCCGTGCTGACCTATTTCCACGGTGGCGGCTGGACGCTCGGCGACCTGGCCAGTGACGACTGGCTGTGCCGGCGCCTGGCCGTCGGCGCCGACACGGTCGTGGTCAGCGTCGACTACCGGCGTGCGCCGGAGCACCCCTTTCCGGCAGCGCTGAACGACGCGGTTGCGGGCTATCTGTGGGCCCGAGAGCACGCCGGCGAGATCGGCGGTGACGGCGGCAGCGTCGCCGTCGGAGGATGGAGCGCCGGCGGCAACCTCGCCGCCGCGGCATGTCTTGAGCTGCGGGGCGAAAACGTGCCGGCCGCTCAGGTCCTCCTGACGCCCGCCGTCGACGCCACCATGGCCTTGCCCTCGCACACCGAGAACGCGACCGGATTCGGTCTCGACGCGATGACCGGCCGGTGGTTCACGGAGAACTACGTGCCTGACCCGGCGCAGCGAAGCAATCCCCTGGTGTCTCCGCTTGCGGCCGTCGACCTCTCCGGGCTTCCGCCGGCAGTGGTCTACACAGCCGAGTACGACGTCCTCAGGGACGAGGGGGAAGCGTACGCGAACCGGCTCGAACAGGCCGGCACAAAGGTCATCGCGAAGCGGGTCGAGGGACTTGACCACCTTTTCCACCTGCACACCGCTGTCGTGGATGCCGCCGCAGACGCCGTCGACCAACTGATCGCGGACGTGGCGGACATCCTGCGCTTGTAATCCGACAACGCCCACCCCGTGGTCACCACCCCGTCGTGCCCGATCACGGCGGGGTTGGGCTGGACAGGACACGGTGAGCTGAGCGCACCGGCGGCATACTCGCGTTGCCGGCCGGTGCGCTCAGCTCACCGGAAGATTCAGGATGTCGGTGTTGGGG
>NZ_CAUVXO010000381.1:0-1239 GCF_963555865.1 Protofrankia sp. Cr1 | reverse complement strand
GACAACGCCCACCCCGTGGTCACCATCCCGTCGTGCCCGATCACGGCGGGGTTGCGTTGGACAGGACACGGTGAGCTGAGCGCACCGGCGGCATACTCGCGTTGCCGGCCGGTGCGCTCAGCTCACCGGAAGATTCAGGATGTCGGTGTTGGGGATGCCAGCATTTCTCTGATCATTTTGCGTCCGGCGAGGGCACCTGCGTCGATGGCGATGCTGAGTTCCTGGACGCGGCCGTGTTCGGAGACAGCATCGGCCTTCTCCTCGTCCGCGATCACCCGTTCGAGTAGCGTCAGCGCGTCCACGTCCTGCTGCACGACCTCCTGATTCATCCGCTCGAAGAAATCGGAGACCTCGGCGTCGCCCAGCGCGAAGTCGCGGGCCACCGCCCAGAAGTCGAACGTGCTGTGCTCGGTCTCCGGCGTTATACCGTAGAGAATCTTTGCGTGCACAGCACCGGTGTCTCCGCCGGCATCTCCCGGCAGCACGCCGGCTGGTGCGATCCGTGAATGCAGCACGTACGAACAGACCGGGCGGTACTCGATGTCCTGCCAGCGGTCGACGGGCGTGGAGAATCCGGTCGACTTCTCATAGAACGGCGGGCACTCGACGCCGTGCATGTGCCGGCTGATCCGGAGGACCTGCTCGGCGTGGTCGACCTCGGTCTGAATCGGCGTCGCGGCCACCTCGGGAGTCCCGATGAATCCCGCGTGCAGGTAGGTCTCGTGCGACAGGTCGAGCAGGTTGTCGACCAGGAGTTGGTAGCGGGCCGGCAGGGGAGCCATACCGCCGATCATGGTCCAGCCGGGGTCGTCGAGCCAGTGGTTGTCCGGAACGGCGGCGAGGTCGGCCTTGGCCTCTTCGCCGATCCAGACCCAGATCCAGTTGGCCTGCTCGACGACGCGATAGCTGCGCACCCGCGCGGTTCGCGGCACCCGCTCCTGGCCGGGCACCTGGATGCAGGTGCCCGAACAGTCATAGGTGAAGCCGTGGTACCCGCACTCCAGGTCGTCGCCCCGCAGTGTTCCGAGCGACAGCGGGTAGCGGCGGTGGACGCAGCGGTCGGCCAGGGCGACGACCCGCCCGTCCAGCGTGCGGTAGAAGACGATCTGCTCGCCGCAGATCGTCCGCGCGAACAGGTCGCGGCCGACCTCACGGCTCCAAGCCGCGACGTACCACTGGTTCTGCGGAAACACCCTCATCACCTCTCACGTCGGCGCCCCTATTGCCGGGCGCTCTTAG
>NZ_CAUVXO010000380.1:0-5132 GCF_963555865.1 Protofrankia sp. Cr1 | reverse complement strand
GTTCCAGGACCTCCCGCTTGCGCTGGGCCACGACCGTGGGCGAGAGGTTCCGGCGAGCGGTCATGGCATCCCGCGCCGGACACCGGTACCTCGCCGGCCCCAGCATGCCCAGGGACACCCTGATAACCGCGGAATCGCCGACCACCCCTTCGGGTGGACGCCACGCTGCCATACCATCTCACTTCCTGAAGCTCGCGGGGCTCGATTCCCGCGACGCGGGCCGAGGACTCCTGAACGGGAGCGAACGTTGATTCGGATCGGAACCGAGATCGGTGGCCGCTTCATCGTCGACGGAATTCTGGGTGACGGCGGGAGTGGCGAGACCTTCTCGGCGCGGGACACGAAGCTCGGGCGGCGGGTAGCCGTAAAAATACAAACCTGGCGCAGCTTCGAAAGTACGACGAGGTACAGCGAGTCCGCTTCATGTATCGGGGACGAGTTCCAGCTCGGACGACAGTCATTGTCCGGCCTACGCGGAATACCGGAGTTCTATGATTCGGGTACGCATGCCGGCCGGCGATACGTGATCATGGAGCTGGTCGATGGGGTGACACTTGAGAACGTGATGCGGAAGAGTCGGCCCGTCGGGAGTGAGACGGTCGCCGCTGTCATCGGCCAGCTCTGCGAAATTCTGGAGCCGGTACACAGGCAGAGAATCGTGCACTGCGACATCAAGCTCGAGAACGTGATGGTCGAGCCCGGGGGCATGGTGTGGCTGCTGGACTTCGGCATCGCGGCCAGGGAAGACGAGATTGGATATGTGGCCGGAACACCTGGTTATGCCCCACCCGAGCAGTACGACGGGCGGTCGCTCACGACCCAGGCCGACATCTACGCCCTCGGAGCGCTGCTGTTCACGATGAGTGTCATGCTCCCCCCGTACGCCGAGTCCGGTGGCCGTCCAGGCCGGCGGGTGGAGCCGTTCAGCTTCGGTCGGCTCGAGAACATGCATCCCCGGCTGCGTTCCGTCGGCCTGTCGATGATCTCCTGGGACCCCGCGAACCGGCCGGCGACGGTGCGCGAGGTACTGGACGCGCTGCGGCCGCTGCTGCCAGGCCCCGGTTCGCCGCGTAACCCGAAGGCTCCAAGGCCTGATCCGACCCGGTGGTACCGCGATCCCGCGCCGACCAGCTGAGCTCGCCAGGCTCGGTGCCCGGCTGCCCCTGCCAGCCGCCGGGTGACCCGCCGTGCCGAATCCGCTCATCCGAGGTCCGCGAGGCGGGCGGCAGCTTCGTCCGCGCTTGGGTGACCGAGTTCGCGCAGCAGCATCTCGGCTCGCCGGTAGGCGTCCCGGGCCTCCTCGATCTGGCCCGTCCCGACCAGGAGCTCGCCGAGATCGAGGAGGATCCTCGCCTCCCGTGACCCGTAGGTCAGGCTCCGGTACCGCTCCGCCGCGGCACCCAGGTTCGTGATGGCCGGAGCGTGTTCTCCCCTCGCCGCATGGGCCTGGCCGAGGCTGGCAAGCGCGTTCGCGGTTCCGTTGACGTCCGAGGTCGTCTCGAAAAGCCGCACAGCCTCGCCGCAGTAGCGAAGCGCCTCGTCGTACTCACCGAGGTCGTGCCGGGCGCATCCCAACCCGTTGCGCGCACCCGCCTCACCGACGACATGACCGACGTCCCGGAATCCCGCCAGCGCCTGCTTGAACAGCTCGATCGCGGCCTGGGGCTCGCCGCTCTCGTGGCGGAGCACGGCGAGGCCGTGCCTGGCGCGGGCAAGGCCGAGCGCGTCTTCCGCCTTCTCGCTCAGCATGATCGCGCGCCTGAGACTTCCCTTGGCCTTCTCGACCTGCCCCAGTCCGCGACGCGAACCCGCGATCATCCGGTAGACCATCGCCTGATCGGCCGGTCCGGCTACTTTCTCCGCCGCATCGGCGGAGTATCCGAGATATCGGTCGGCGTCGGCGTACCGGCCGCGCCGCCACTGGTAGGTGAGCAGCGCCATGGCGAGCAGCCAGGTGTAGTGGTGGTTGTCCATGTCCTTCGCCTTCTGGACGGCGGCCGTGACGGTGGAGTACTCGATGTCCAACCACTCCATGGCTTCAGCCGGGGTGGCTGGGGCCGCGCCGTCAGCGCTGTCGACGACCGCCGGTTCTCCGGCCGGTGCCGTGCGTTCCGGGTCGAGAACCCGGTCGCAGGCCAGGGTCCGGCGGAGGAGGTAACCGAAGGCGAGCTCGACCGTGCGTGCTCGTTCCGCAGCGTCCATATCCTCCGCGAGCTCGGCCGCATAGTCGCGGATGAGGTCGTGATAGGCGAACCGGCCGAACGAGGGTTCCTCCAGCAGGTTCGCGGCGAGGAGTTCTTCGACGGCGCCCCTCGTGACCTCGCGCCGGTCATCGGCGAGCACCTCGACGGCGGCCTGGCTGATGGTCGGGCCCGGATGTATCGCCAGGCGCTGGAACAGCCGCTCCGCCGCCGGGGACAGCACCTCGTAAGAGGCCCCGAAAACCGCTCGGACGCTGAGGGTGTCGCGATGCTGGAGGGAGTTCAGGCGTTCTGTCTTCGAACGCAGCTCACGAAGAATTGCGCCCAGAACCCCGGCCTCGGGCGGTCGGGACCGGGCCTTCGCCGCGATGATGACCAATGCCAGCGGCAGCCTGCCGCACAGCTCGACGATCTCGTTGAGGTAGTGGCCGCCGATCCGTGCCTGCCGCTCATCAAGGTCGGCTGCCAGGAAGGCGGCGGCGTCCTGCGGATTAAGCGGGTTGACCGTCATCACCCGCGCGCCCTCATGTACTTCGAGGCTGTCCAGACGGTTGCGGCTGATGACGATCGCGGCGCAGGACCCGGCACCTGGCAGCAGCGGGCGGACGTGGTTCGCGTCCCGCGTGTTGTCCAGAACCACCAGGATCGCGCGGTCGGCGACGCTGGAGCGGTACGTCGAAATCATCCCGTCAAGGGTCGGCGTTGGGGGCCGCACCTGGAGGTCATTGAGCAGACGAGTCAGGGTCTGTTCTGGAATTTCTGGCTCCGCGGGCCCGAAACCGTGCAAGTCGACATAGAGCGCCCCGCCCGGGAAGGCGTCTTTCAGTGACGCCGCGCAGGACAAGGCCAGCTGTGTCTTCCCCACACCGGGCATTCCGGTGAGCACCGCCAACCGCGCGGTACCGGTGTCCGGCGCGAGCAGGATCTCGGATAGCTCCTTCAACTGCGCCTTCCGCCCGACGATGTGGGGGCGGTGCGCGGGTAGTTGCCGGGGAAGAAGCTGCCGGCCGGATCCGGCGGAGGGCACATCGGGTGGTGTGCTGTCGTCGATGAGCCGCTGGCGCACCTCCGACAGGTGATCATCGTCTCGACCGTACTCCCGCGCCCATCGCTCATAGGTGATCTTGGCGCTCTCGATATCGCCGCGCCTGACCAGCGCGTGATACACAATTTCGAGCAATTCCTCATCGGCTGGCCAGCGCGCTTCGGCTCGACGCGCCTCTTTCAGTGCGTCGCCGGGGTCGCAGATATCGAACATGGACCGCAAGTACTCGAGGTTAGCCTCTCGTAACTCCTTGTCCAGCTTGGCTTGTTCGATACTTAGATCAACACCGGGAAAATTCTCAAGGGGGCTGTCTCGCCATTCATTCAAGGCTGCGCGTAGGCCCTCGACTCGCTTTCGACCAGACTGCTCTCGCGCCACTGCGACACTATCGACGAAACGGAGGTAGTCCACGCTGTTCCGGGCTACCCTAATCTCGCAGAAATTCTTTTGATTGCGAGATGGCATGACACCGGGCAAAAGTCCGCGCAGTTTTGAGCAGCAGGACCTGATATTTTCCGAGTTCCATTGATGGTACGGCCATAGGCGTCTCGCTATGTAAGCATGTGACCCTCGCTGATTCGGGGCCAGTAGCAGTACGGCGAGCAGGGCGCGGACCTGTACTGAATCGATCCGGACCGGCTCGTCGCCCCGATAGACGCTGAACTCCCCCAGCACATGGAATCTCATCTTCCCTCCCCTCGGTAGCCGGCGGACATGGCCCTCCTCGGCCGGCGAACACAATCCTGCCATCCGCGTCCAGAGCATCGCTCACGTTTCGCTCACGTTCGGAGGCGAGCCCGATCCGACCGCCTGGCTAGAGTCTCCTCCGTCCCAGTTAGACGCCTTCTCCGCGCAGGGTTGAGAAAGTTCCGAACACGGTCAGTAGTAATTTGATACAATTCGATTACGAGGAGTAGCTAATGTCGGAGTTCCGCTGTCACGTGACACGTGCCTCCAGCGCCCGACGGCAGATGCCGAGCCACCTCCGCAAGATCACCACATTCCCTCCGCACCGGAGGCGTGGGCGGCGCAGGACCAAGCCGGAGACGCAACCGACCGCCCCTGCCCAGCCCATCCGCGAACGACCCGCCCCTGAACAGTCCGTCCCCGTGGTGGGACGCACCTAGCGTCCGTCGGGAGCGGACGCGGCAGGTAGCAGGCCGGACGATCGCGACGCGGCGCGGTCGCCCGACCCGGACAGTCCCCGACTCTGTTCGGGCACGACGCGCCTTCGGCGCGATCTCGGCTCGCGGCCGCATTGTAGGGCCGACCACGAGCCCGACCGAGCGGGTTGGACAGGCCCGGATGGCCGCGTGACCGGCGGAGTCGACATGAGCCCTGGTTATGAGGTCGATGCCTCACGCGATCGTCACGAGGAGCATCTCCGGAGAGCCGGCCGACGGGTCGAACCAGCCGTGGCGCGAGGTGGCATCGACTTGATTCGGTTGGCACGGCGGAGTCCTCGCTGATCCGCGCGCCGCTTCCTCGTCCTGGCTGCGAAGCTCGACGGCGGAACCTGGCGGACAATGCATCCCCCGCTGGTCGTCCGGTCGTCGAGGAGCGGTCGACGGCTGGGCCGCTGAAGGGAGCGACCGACCGGCACGCCGGCCTGCGGGGTGCCGACGTGAGCGACGGTCGTGGCGCGCGGCGGCCGGAATGGCTCGCTCACCCCCCTCGTCGAGGTGTAGCAGCGGGTGTAGCAACGGCAGCGGCCAACCACAGACGTTGGCGGCTTTCGACGGCCGAAAACGCACGCTCGCGGACGTCGAAATGACGGTCAGTTCGGCCTGAAAAGCGGAAGGTCGGCGGTTCGACCCCGCCCCTGCCCACGCGCTAACTTCTGTTACTCGCCGCACCGACGTGCAGCCTCGCGCCAGCCCGAACCG
>NZ_CAUVXO010000379.1:4067-5991 GCF_963555865.1 Protofrankia sp. Cr1 | reverse complement strand
GTTCCGAACGGGCAGCATGACGCGGGAGAGATCGCGGCGCGATGAATCTCAGGCGGACAACTCGCTACGACCCTTACGGCGACGGGCCGAGAGCACCGCGCGACCGGCGCGGGTCCGCATCCGAAGCCGGAACCCGTGCGTCTTGGCACGCCGGCGATTGTTCGGCTGGAAGGTGCGCTTGCTCACAGAAGACTCCGGACGCCGGACGGGCAAAGGACAAACGAGGACGGCAGTGGTAACGCGGGACACGCCGGAACACACCGAACAGCGCACGGTCGCCACAACTCGATGCCTGAGACTATCAAGTCTCACGCCACTCGAGCGGGACGGGCCGCGATCGCCGCCGACCGGGGTACCGGCGGGGCACCGGCGGGGCACCATGCCGGGTGGGGTGTCATGGTCGTACACAGCTTGTGGACGACCATGTGGAGAACTATCCCCTCGGTGGGGCACGCCGACAGCTGACCGCCCCGACCGTTCGACCGTCCGGAGGAGCCTCGCTCGTGACCGACCTTAGCGCCGACCCATTCGCCGGGATGTCAGGCCGGGTGTCTGCCGGCGAACCGGACCTGTCCGCCGTGTGGGGGCAGGCTGTCGCCGGCGTCGCGGACGGCACCCTGTCGGCGCAGCAGCGGGCCTGGCTGCGACTGACCCGTCCGCTCGGCCTCGTCCAGGACACAGCGCTGCTCGCCGCGCCGAACGAGTTCACCAAGGACCTGCTCGACTCACGCCTCCGATCGTTTCTGTCCACAGCTTTGTCCACAGCCTATGGACGAGAAATCCGCGTCGCGGTCACCGTCGAGCACCTGCCCGACCCGGAGCCGATGACCGGGCCGATCGCGCTGCCGGAGCCGACGGCCACCGCAGTCCCTGCCGCCCGGATCACCCCGGGGCTCGGCCGCGACCCGGCACCCCGGTCATACGAACCGGCGCGGCTGAACCCCCGGTACGTCTTCGAGACGTTCGTCATTGGCGACAGCAACCGGTTCCCACACGCGGCGGCGGTGGCCGTCGCCGAGGCACCGGCCAAGGCGTACAATCCTCTGTTTATTTATGGCGACTCGGGGCTCGGTAAGACGCACCTGCTCCACGCGATCGGTCATTACACCCTGAAGCTGTACCCGGAGTCACGAGTGAAGTACGTGAGCTCGGAGGAGTTCACGAACGACTTCATCAACTCCATCCGGGATGACCGCCAGCAGGCGTTCCAACGTCGCTACCGCGACGCCGACGTGCTGCTCGTCGATGACATCCAGTTCCTGGAGAACAAGGAACGGACGCAGGAGGAGTTCTTCCACACCTTCAACGTCCTGCACGACACCGAGAAGCAGATCGTCATCTCCTCCGACCGGTCCCCCAAGCAGCTGTCCGCGTTGGAGGACCGGCTGCGCAGCCGGTTCGAGTGGGGTCTGATCACCGACGTCACCCCGCCGGATCTGGAGACCAGGATCGCGATCCTGTCGAAGAAGGCCGCGACCGAGCGACTGCCCGTCCCCGGCGACGTGCTGGAGTACATCGCCACGCACATCGAGCGCAACATCCGCGAGCTGGAGGGCGCGTTGATTCGGGTCGCGGCGTTCGCAAGCCTGAACAAGTCGCACGTCGACCGGACCCTGGCCGAAATCGTCCTACGCGACCTCATCCCGGATGCGGCCGACCCCGAGATCACGGCCGCTGGGATCATGAACGCGACCGCGACGTACTTCGGTGTGTCCATGGAAGACCTGTGCGGCACATCCCGCAGCCGGGTCCTGGTCACCGCCCGCCAGATCGCGATGTACCTGTGCAGAGAACTGACCGACCTGTCGCTGCCGAAGATCGGCCAGCATTTCGGCGGACGCGACCACACCACGGTGATGCACGCCGACCGGAAGATCCGCGGGCTCATGGCCGAACGCCGCGCGATCTACAACCAGGTCACCGA
>NZ_CAUVXO010000379.1:2837-3442 GCF_963555865.1 Protofrankia sp. Cr1 | reverse complement strand
ACAGACACGTAGGCATGACAGACACGCAGACATGAACGGCCTGACACGCATGAACGGGACGAATCCGGGGTAGGAGCCACCCAAATGCGGTCACGCCGACCTCGGTGTGCCGGTGGAGTCTTGTGCACAGCTTGTGGAAAACCCTGTGGAATCCGGGAACGGCGGCCTGGCTTCGGCGCGCCGGTTTCTGGCCCTTCCCGTGTGGGCGCAAACCGCGTCGAAGATCGATTCGAAACACTGCGTAGCCGGGGACAGACTGTGTAGAAACTGTGCACAAACAGTGGATGGACTCTGTACGGCGGGGGAGCCTCTGGGGACAACCGGACCGCCGGTGGAAATCCACAGGGACTTCACACAGCGGTACCCACAGCATCCGCACGGTCGGATCAGCTTCGTGAGCTGGCAATGGCCTCGGTTATCCCCAGTATCCACCGCGCCTACTGTCACGACGAACTAGATCCTTCTTCAAGGAAGACATCCAAGGCTGGTTGGGCCTGGGGACAACCAAATTCTGATCATGGTCGGGTCACTCCCTGTTTTCGATGAGCGCCCAGCACCAGAAGTTTGGATCAAGGAGCAGGACTGGGGAGCGAGGTGCGTGCCCC
>NZ_CAUVXO010000379.1:0-2609 GCF_963555865.1 Protofrankia sp. Cr1 | reverse complement strand
GCGGACGCCTGCGATGCTGGAACGCCTCAGCGCAGGCGAACAGCACCATCCAGAAGGGCGAATCATGAAGTTCCGGGTTGAACGGGACGACTTCACCGATGCCGTGGCGTGGACGGCGCGCACGTTGCCGACCCGTGCGACCTCACAGCTTCAGGTCCTTGCTGGGCTTATGCTGGATGCGACCGGTCCATCACTGAAGGTCTCGGCCTTCGACTACGAGGTGGCAGCGCAGTGCGGGGTGACGGCGACGATCTCCGAAGAGGGCCGGGCGTTGGTGTCCGGCAAGCTCCTCGCCGAGATCACCCGAGCTCTTCCCTCGGCACCGGTCGAGTTGGCGACCGACGGCGCGCGCGTGGTGCTTACCTGTGGTAACGCACGGTTCACCCTTCCGACCATGTCGGTTGATGACTACCCGACATTGCCACCGATGCCGGCGGCGACCGGCCACATTGAGGGAGCCGCGTTTGCCGGGGCGGTGTCCCAGGTCGCGGTGGCCGCGGGCAAGGACGACACGCTGCCGGTGCTCACCGGCGTCCGCCTCGAGATCAACGGTGAGATGCTCATCTTGGCCGCTACGGACCGTTACCGGCTGGCCGTTCGCAAGATGAAGTGGCGTCCCACCGCGGTTGACGTCGAGGGTGTTGCGATGGTGCCGGCGCGTACTCTGAGCGATACCGCCAAGGCGTTGTCGGGCTCCGGGGCGGAGGTCGCGATCGCGCTCGGATCGGGTCCGTCCGGGGAGGCCCTCGCCGGGTTTACCGGTGGTGATCGGCAGACCACGACCCGCTTGGTGGACGGTTCCTTCCCGCCCTATCAGCGGTTGTTGCCCGACAGCTCACCGCTGACCGCGCAGATTGAGATCTCCCCGTTCGCCGAAGCTGTGAAACGCGTCGCGCTGGTTGCCGCACGTACCGCTCCGGTCCAGTTGAGCTTCTCCGCCGAGCACTTGGTCCTCGAGGCCGGCGCCGGCGGCGAGGCGCAGGCCCGGGAGACGTTGCCGATCGGCTACG
Organism: Protofrankia sp. Cr1; assembly: GCF_963555865.1. Classification (NCBI taxonomy): domain Bacteria; kingdom Bacillati; phylum Actinomycetota; class Actinomycetes; order Frankiales; family Frankiaceae; genus Protofrankia; species Protofrankia sp. Cr1. Next base: position 1,599 of record NZ_CAUVXO010000379.1, on the reverse strand, counting down.
ACGGACCGGACCTGTCCATCGCGTTCAACCCGACGTACCTGCTCGACGGTCTGAACGCGGTGGAGTCCGACGTGGTGTACATCGGTTTCGCGAGCGCTGACGATGCGGATGAGGCCGCCAAAAAGCCCGCGATCCTCACCGGCAAGGCACCCGACGACGGTGAGGTCCCCGACTACCGCTACCTGCTCATGCCGATCCGGCTGTCCGGGTGACGTGCATCTCACGCACCTGTCGCTGGTGGACTTCAGGTCCTATCCCGCGTTGGATCTTCAGCTCGCGCCCGGAGTGACCACGTTCGTCGGCTCCAACGCGCAGGGTAAGACCAACCTGTTGGAAGCCGTCGGCTACCTGGCTACTCTTAGTAGTCACCGCGTGGCCTCGGATGCGCCGCTCGTTCGCGAGGGCGCGGCGAGCGCGGCATTGCGCGCGCGGATCGTGCGGGGCGACCGGGCCGCACTGGTGGAGATTGAGATCATCCCGGGCCGGGCGAACCGGGCCCGGCTCAACCGGGCTCCGCTTGCCCGGCCCCGCGACGTCCTGGGATTGCTGGTCATGGTGCTCTTCGCCCCGGAGGATCTTGCGTTGGTCCGGGGCGATCCGGCCGAGCGCCGGCGGTTCCTCGACGATCTGCTGGTCGCCCGGGCGCCGCGGTTGGCCGGTGTGCTCGCCGACTACGACAAGGTGTTGCGCCAGCGGTCGACGCTGTTGCGGACGGCCGCGGCCGCGCGCCGCGGCGGCCGGACGAGCGATCTGCGCACCTTGGACGTCTGGGATGCCCAACTTGCCCGGTACGGGTCTGAACTGGTAGCGGCGCGGGGCGCGCTGGTCGAGGCGTTGCGACCCAGAGTGGAAACCGCCTACTCGGCCGTGGCCGCAGCCCCGGCCGTCTCCCCGGCCGCCCCGGTCTCCGGTGCCCGAGACGACGTGCGGACGGGCAGGGCGCTGACCGCCATCGAATACCGCTCGACCGTCGCAGCCGGAACGTCCGACCAGGCCGTGGGCGGTCCTGGCCCGGGCGGTCCCGTTCCGGGCGAGTCTGTCTCCACCGACCGGGCTGTGCTGGAGGCGGCGATGCTCACCGAGCTCGCCCGGGTCCGGCCGCGCGAGCTCGAGCGCGGGGTGACCCTGGTCGGCCCACATCGCGACGAGCTGTTGCTGTCCATCAACGGTCGGCCGGCGCGGGGGTATGCGAGCCACGGCGAGTCGTGGTCGCTCGCGCTTGCACTCAAATTGGCATCATTCGAACTATTGCGGGATGATCAGCGCGAACCGGTACTATTGCTTGACGATGTGTTCGCTGAGCTCGACGTGAACCGTCGGGCCCGGCTGGCGGAGCTGGTCGCCCCGGCCGAGCAGGTCCTGGTGACGGCAGCGGTCGACGCGGACGTTCCCGCCGCGTTGGCCGGAGTGCGTTTCGAAGTCGCGGACGGGCAGGTGCACCATGTCGTCGGATGAGCATTCGCATGAGCCTTCGGATGAGCATGCTGGCGCGGGCGAGCTGGCGGCCGGTCCCGCCCCGGTGCGTGGCGCAGACCTCGCCCGCCTCGTTCTCGCTCGGGCCAAGGAGGATGCCCGCGCCCGGGCGTCCGGGCGCGGGCG
>NZ_CAUVXO010000378.1:0-5139 GCF_963555865.1 Protofrankia sp. Cr1 | reverse complement strand
AGGGTGTCGCTGGCCGGGGCGGTGCGTAGCAGGACGAGGCCCAGCCCGGTGAGTCCGTACAGCAGGTCGTACTCGCCGAATGTGCCGGGAACCTCCTGCTCGATGCGGTTCCAGGCTGCGTCCAACCGTCGGCGAGTGATGCGGTGCACGTGGCGGTCCAGCGCGGTGGCGGCCTTGTGGTAGCGAGGCTGCCCGTCCGCGGTGGCGGTGTGCAGCACGAAACGCAGGGCCGGCGCGCCGTGTACCAAGCAGCCGCTGGGACTGCCGTCCAGCGGTCCGGATGTCACGAGGACGAGAGCCCGGTGGGCGTCGTGCCAGGTGCCGGTGCCTGTGAGCGCGAGCTCGACGCGCAGCAGCGCGATCCCGGCCGTGCCGTGGGCGAGCGACTGGGTTTCCACCTGCCAGCCGTTGATCGTCGGAACGGTCACAGGTAGCCCGCCTTGCCGAGCTGGCGCAGCGCGACCGCGCGGGCAAGCCGACCGGTCTGCTCCTCGAAGGCGGGGTCAAGGCCGACGGCGCGCATGTGGTGCTCGTGCAGCAGGGGCCGCAGGACTGTGACCGTCTCGCGCTGCGCGGACAGCTGGCCGTGGTAGCCGGCGAGTGCTGCGTCGCGGTCCTCCCACGTTCGGGCGACAGCGTCGCCACCGGGCAGGGCGCCCGGGCCGCTGGCGGAGTCGGCAAGGTCGCAGGCCAGCTCGCGTAGCGCGCGGTCCAGTGGGCCGCTGCCCTGGTCGAGGCAGTGGAGCAGCGCGCGGCACCCGGTTGCCGGGTCCGGCGCGAACGCGGCGGCGATCCGGGCCATGGAGGCGGCGGCGAGGGCCTGGCCTGGCAGGCTGTCGGCGGCGAGTTGAGCGATCGCCGCGGCCGTGTCCGCCGCCCAGACCGCCTCAGCTGCGGTGAGGGCCCCGCCCGTCCCGTACCGACCGGGTTGCTCGTAGTACGGGGCGAAGCTCAGCGCGGCAGGCATACCGCAGACTTCAAGCTCGGCGGCGAAGCGGGCGAGTTCTGCAGCTAGCTGACCGAAGCCGTCTGGGGCGGTGAGGCGGAAGTACACGGCGACGTGTTGGGGCGACTCCGCATGGATCATGTCGCGGTATCGGCGTACCCACCACCGCGTCACCTGCCGCTGAAGACGGTGGCCAAGTTGAGGCAGGTGGACGGCGATGAGATCGTCGAACCGCGCCGGGTTCCCCGTGATGCGCGCACAGACCACCTGGCCGGTTCCGGGACGGTGCACACGACCCGGCGGAGCCGTGACCGGAAGGGGTCGGCGCGGTGGGTCGGCGAGGGTCAGGGGGATGACCAGTTCGGCGGGGCGGCCGAGCCAGTCGTCGGCGCCGGCTGGGCTATCTTCGCGGAGTTCAGCGTGTGAGGCCCGGTTCAGGTGGGCCTGCAAGAGCGTGCGGTCAAGGGGATGCTCCAGGTGCAGCGGGAGCCGCTGCTCACCGTCGCAGAGCACGACGCGGGCGGGCACTCGCCATCGGTGCCGCCAAGAGGCGAGGCGCGCATCGGCGGTGCCACCGGGCGAGACGGCGAGGGCAGCGCGGTCGAGGAGCCAGCGGGCGGGAAACAGAATCGTCTTGCGGTAGCGGATACGCGGCACATAGGGCAGGACGCGCGCAGCGCCGATGTCGAAGGGTCGCATTTCGGCGCAGCGGGCGCCCGCGACCTCGGCGATAAAGCGGGCGAGCGGCGGGGTATAGGCGGTCATCTCTAGTGCATGCGGGATGTGCGGCTCGACGCGCCGTCCGGTGGGCCGGTGGACGAGGTAGAGCTGTGCCCCGTCGGCGGTCACGGCCAGGTCATCCACGGCGACGGCTGTTGCCGTATTGTCGGGGTGTTCGCCGATTGGAACGACGATGTCGATCAGTGGCGCGACGCGGGTCATGTGCTCGGTACGCGGCACACGCGGCGGGAACGACACCTGCACCGCCAGGGCACCGCTGTCTGCCTCGCCTGTTCGGAACGTGGCGGCGAGGGCTTCCCGCTCCGCGGCCGTGAGCACGTGGCTGAACCGGCCGGCCATGCTGCCGGGAACCCGCGCGACACCGGTCACACGCAGCTCGAAGTTCCCCGCGTCGATCGCCGACGTGGACTGCGCGTGCAGTGCGAAGGCGATTTCGCCACGCGGAGGCGGCACGACCGTGTCAGGATCGCCGACCGTGAGCGCACGTACATCGCCGCTGGTCAGGCAGATTTCATCTGTACCGTCGAGCGCCGCCCGCTGGATCAGCGCCAGCAGCGCCGCATCCCGTTCCGTCAGAGTCCGCCACACCGGCCGAGCGGCCGGCGCGCCGAGGAAGCCGTCCGGGTAGCCGAGGCCCGAGTCGGCGACCAGATCCCGAACGGGCACCAGCGTGCCGGGACCATACCGTTCCTTGAACCGGGCCTGATGTTCCAGCCAAGCCATCGCGCCGAACGGCCGAGTCGTCAGGCGGACCAGCGCGTCCGCCGCCTTGGCAGCCTCGTCCAGGACCGCGCTCGGAAGCGCAATGTGGCCGTCAAGCCGCACGTCCAACGCCACAGGACGCTCGACCGCGGCTGTCAGCGCGCTCATCCGGGCGCCGGCGGCGTCGCGGAGCACGACGGCCTCGCTCGGGTGGGCGCAGTCGTTGTGCGCAGCGATCAGGCAGGCGATGTCGGCCAGCTCCCGCAGCAGCGCCGCAGTGTCCGGCGCCTCGTTGGCGCCGGCAGCGCGCAGCGCGGCGCACACGTGCTCCAAGGGGTCGCCGGCCGTCATCGGCGGGCGCAGGCTGGAGATCAGGAAACCGTTGTCCAGAAGGTCCCCGAGCAACGCGTCGACACGCTCCGCAGCCGCCCCCGGAAACCGGGCCACCAACGCCGCGGCGAGAACGGCGACGCTGACCGGCTCGGCGGCCAGGCTCATCGCGGCCCGCACAGGCGCGGTCGCGCGTATCGACGTGTCGCGGAGCGGGCCCGGCGTCCGGACGCCAACCGGGACAGGGCACGCCAACGTCAGCCGGCCATCTCTCACGACCGCGGTGGAATCCGCCGTCACGGTAAGCCGCTCGCGCACGGCTGGCGTCCGGTCGAGCTGCGATACCAGAACCATGATCCATTCAGCATCTGGGCGAGCGAACGCCCGGTGCGCGCCGCCGATCGCCGCCGCGGCCGGCCCGACAGCGGCGGGGACAACTCCGGCGAACAGCCCGAACGGAGTGACCCGCCGCTGCCAGCGCAGCAGATAGGAGGCCAGAGCCAGCACCACGCGCCGCAGATCACGAGAGCTGGAATGCCCACCGGCGGAGACGATGTCCCCGACCCGGGCGGCAAGATCCGGGCTCGCCGCCGTGACCGCTTCACGCACGTCGGAACGCGACCAGATCTTCGCGAGCCACGCGGCGCCCTCAGCCTCGACGGCCGCCGGATCGGTGACGTCCAGGTCGCGCGGCACATCGAGATCCCCCGGATCCGTCGTCGACCGCAGCAGAACCACGCCGCGGTGTCGGTACCGTGCGGCCATGCGTGCTCCTCGGGCGACAAGAAGGAAGACTGCGCCTTGATTGGGACGGTGGGCCGCGATCAGGTCAGGACGGGTCGTCGGAGACGCTGGAGCAGGCGCTCGGCTGGCAGGTCGACCCACAGTTGTCGTCTGTCGAGCACATCATGATCACGAGCGGGCCGGCTGCCTCGATCACCCGGAGGTCGAGATCGACGTCAAACAGGTCGGCCTCGGCCTCGATCGGCGCCGGTACGAGAGCGGGGACAGACGGAGTCATGAGGTGACACTCCTTACGAAGGCGTGGAGTAGCGGAATATGCGTGGAAGCGATGCCGATGGGGTGCTGACGGCAGACCGCGCCGGGCTAGCCGGCGGACGGCCACGTGATGGTCGCGGTGCCGTGGGCTTTGTGAAACATGCCCGTAGGAGCGCTATCGAGGGCGGTGATCGTGGTCCCGGCGGGCCAGTAGGCGAAGGCGTCACCGGGTATCGCCCGGCCATGGCGGTCCCAGTCCTTGATCTGCGCGACGAGCGCCTCGGCGGCCTCGGCCGCGTGCGGCCCGTACCCACGCGCGCCGAATTCGTACTCCGCGCCTCGGACGCCGGTCTCGCGCAGTTCCATCACGCAGAACGAGTCACCAAGCACACCGCCGAACGGGAACCAGGTCTTACACACACCCTCGGCCGCCATCGGTGTGCCCTGGCCAGCCTCGACACGGCAGAAGCCTGGCAGGAACCCCGCGAGCCACAGGTGAAGATCAGCAAAGTCGACCTGGTCGGGGATCGTGAGCCCGGACCAAGCCCGAACCGCCCCGGACTCCAACGCTCCCTCCAGCAGAGTCGGGTCGTTCAGTTCGGTCTCGTCGAACAGCAGCGTCACCTGCCCGCCCGCAGGGTCATGCAACGCGAGCCTCCGCTCGACCCGTGCCCCGACACCCTGCATCTCGACGAATCCGCATAGCTGCGCCGACGTGCTCGCCCAGCACTCCTCCGCACGACGAAAGGCCAGCGACCGGGTGAAGGTGTTCATCCTCAGTGGCATCACGATCACCCCGCCGGGCGTCAGTTGCTCCAACCACGCCGGGGCGATATCCCACGCGCCGACCGTTACCAAGATCGCGTCATAGTCCGCGTACTCACCCACCCCGTACTCCGCGTCCGCTGTGACGACGACGACTCGCTCGTCGTATCCGCCGGCGCGCAGCCCCGCAGACGCGCGGGCGGTCACGTCCCGATCGATGTCTACGGTTACAACCAGGCCCTTCTCCCCGGTGATCTCGGCGACCAAGGCGGCGTTGTAGCCGCCGCTGCCGATCTCCAAGACGCGCATACCCGCCGCGATGCCGGCCTGCTCGATCATCCGTGCCTGAAGCCACGGCGCCGACACCGTCGACATGCTCGCGCCGCCAGCACCGACCTTCGTGACCACGGACTGGTCGACGCCGTAGGCCGTCTCCAACGGCGTGCCGTCCGGCACGAACAGATGCCGTGGGACAGCCCTGAACGCGGCCTCCACCTCCGGCCTGCCGATCCAGCCGTCGGCGACCAGCCGGTCGGTCATCGCCGCGCGCAGCTCATCTTCGCTGCCAGTGCTGATGATGCTCTCGGCTTGGCTCACTCACGCTCCTGGGCTATCGGCTCGGTTGTGGAATAAAGGGCGTACAGGCTGCGGTGATC
>NZ_CAUVXO010000377.1:0-5147 GCF_963555865.1 Protofrankia sp. Cr1 | reverse complement strand
GTCCGGAGGTGAGTCGGTGGTGCCCTGCTCGTCCATCGGCTGGACGTCCATCGGCTGGACGTCCATCGGCTGGACGTCATCCGGTACGCGGGCTATGAGCCGCGCGATCTCGTTGTCCAGCCCGCCGACCCACGCGGGCAGCGGCCAGGTTGCCCGCGGCAGGGCCGCCAGCGCCGCCGCGCGCTCGACCCGGCAGCGGGCCACCAGATCGGCGCGGTAGCTGTCCCGCACGATCTCGACGCGGGCACGTTCCTCCCGGGCGAGCCCGCGGTACGCCTCCACGATGGCGATGGCCGTGTGGACCGCCGCACGTTCCGCGCAGGTGGCGGCGTGCAGGGCGCGCCGGGGTCTGTGCAGCCGGGACCGCGCCCAGCGCAGCCGCAGCCCGGTGCGCCGCACCGCGGCGGCGAGCGGGTCGTGCGCGTGATATTCGACCGCGGCGGCGGCCACGGTGAACAGCGTCTGCAGAGACAGGAACAACCCGAACGCGACCGGGAAACCGATGTCGACAGCTGCCCCGAGTTTCCCGAGCAGAGCGATCTCACCGACGAAGGTCGACGCCCGGACGACCGCGAGGCACACGTTGACGGCCACCAGCACCACCAGCCCGGCGACGACCGCCGGGGAGAGGAACGTCCCACCGGGGGCCCGTACCGGCCGCCACTGCTGCCCCTGCTGCCCCGGCCGCCCCGCCTGGCGTTCGTCCACGCGGACCCGCTGGTCCCTGGCGTGGCGGGCAAGATGCCCGGCGAGCACCAGCCCAGCGAAGACGATCGCGGCGACGAGCAGGTACGTGTGCAGATAGGGGGCACCCAGGCCGTCCAGGGTCGGCTTTAGCGCGACCGCCTCGGCACTCGTGATGACGCCCAGTAGCGTGATACGGCCAAGCGGTGACCATTCCAGGTGGGCGAACCGCCGTCGCGGCTCAGCGCAGGCGCGAACCGATTCGACCGCGTCGCGGTGGCTGTCCGCCGCCTCGGTGACCCGCGTCGCAGCGGCGGAGCACGCATCGGTCCGGGCGGCGACCAACGCCCGGGCGTCGCCGATTCGGGCCTCGTTGCCGAACCGGTCGTGGGCGTAGGCCCGTCCGATGGCTTCGAGCCGTGCTGTCGCATGCCCGGCCAGGATCTGCTCGAACGGCAGGACAGTCTTGCCGGTCTCGGTGTCCGGGTACGGCGCGGCGGCATCCCGTTCGGCGCTGGCCCGAGCGAATCCGAGCAGGCCCCGGTTGTCCAGCCTGGACGACCGGACGAGTGGGTACTGCGGCCTGGCTGCCATCTCATGCCTCCCGGGTCACGAAATACGGATTGCGGGTCACGGTTCGCCGGTCACGGATTGCCGGTCACGGATTGCGGTGGCCGTCGGTGGACGGCGGTGTGTTCGCCGTGGCCGTCGGCACCCGGCGCACGGTTGTCAGCCACGCGGGCGACGGGAACGCCGGTGGAACCCACGCTTCGGCGAGCGCCGCGGCATCCTCACCGCGGCGGCGCAGGTTCGCCGCCCGGTACACCTCGACGCACTGGTCACGGAAGGACGAGATCCCGTCGGCACGCGCCTGTGCGTCATCTATCAGCCGCTCACGCCGTTCCAGCAGGCCGGCCAACCTGATCTGGAGCTCGCCGAGCCGGGTCCGGTCGGTGAGGTTCGCCGTGCGCGCATGTGTCGCCGACCGCCTGCTCCGGGCCACGGCGTCGTCGCTGCTCCCTGGCTGGCCGAGAGCCTCGGCCTCGGTGACCATCTGATCGGCCGGGTCGGTGGCCAGTCGCGCCCGCAGGACGGCGATCGCGGCGACGTTTTCGGCGATCTCGACGTCGAGATCGATCAGCAACCCGGTCAGGATCGAACGCAGTAGGCCGTGCGAGCGCTCGGCGCTCGCCGCCAGCTCCCGGATCGCCGGCGTCGTGAACGATCCCGGAGCAACGGTCGGTATGCCGGCGTCCGCGTCACGGCGTCCCCGCCACCACAGCCGCAGCCTGGTCCACCCGCCGACTCCGGGGTGACGGCCGCCAATCGGATTGGCACCGGATGAAAGGGCACCCAGCGGCGTCTGCGCCGGGCGCGTGGTGCGATAGCGCGGATGGTCGGCCCGCTGTTCCATGGGAGGCTCCGTCCGTAGGGGGCGTTTCACCCTCGACAGACGGACACAGCGGACGAACCCAGCGGATGAGCGCTGCGACCGGACTACGACAAAACTTCGTCCCGGTCTGCGTTCCCGACCTCAGACTCAGACTCAGAGTCAGGCTCAGGCACAGGCTCGGCCCAGCGGCGGACCCGGTCGGTCAGGTTCTTGTAGGCGTCGCGGAGCGAGCCGCGATCCGGCCCAGGCACCGGATCAATTTCCAGCTGGACGTGTGACAGCAGCTCCGCGCACGTCCGGATTCTGATACCGGGTATCCGGTGCTGAGGTTTCTGCTGAAGATTGTCCAATGCGGCCGCGAACGTCTGCGCTTCCGGACCGTGCGCGGTGACCGCGTCCGAACGGATCGCATAGGCGAGCCTGCTGACCCGCAATTCGTGCGTGCGCCACGCCTTCCCAAGGACCCGGTCGGCCACCGTCATGGCCAGATGCAGAGCGTGCCAGTCGTCGACGGCGGTACGGCCGGCAGCCGACCGTCCTGCACGCCTGTTTCCGGCGTTTCGACGTCCGCCGCCAACGCGTTCCCTGGTCAGAATCTTGATCAGCTCAATGCGGCGGGCGACCTCCGCCCGTTGCTCGGCGACAGTGCCAGTGCCGGTGCCGGTGCCGGTGCCGGTGCCGGTGCCGGGAAAACCTCCGATGAAGACGTCCCGGATCTCCTCCGCGCGCGCCGCGAGGGGTTCAAGCCGCCGACCACCTCGACGCAGGGTGTCCGCAGCCGCGGTGAGCTCCAGGTTGGCCAGATGCTCCAGTGCTACCCGGGCGAGGACGTCCGGGTAGCCGGGCAACGCGGCGACCTGGCCGCCGTCGATCTCGACGCGGGTCCCCCCGCCGCCGGCCTCGACCATCGCACCGACGTAGACCGGGCAGCCCACCGCGGTTGCGACATCGGTGCCCGCGAGCAGCAGACCGGCGTTCATCGCATTCGCTCCAGGGCCGGCCAGCACGACGACGGCCTCCACATCGGCGACCCCCGGAACGGTGAGCAGTGACGACGCGACTGCCTTGCGGACGCCGGCGATATCCATCGGTACGACGACCGGCTCCAGCGCGCCCGGGTCGTCCAGGCCACCCGGGCCACCCGGGCCACCCTGGCCACCCTGGCCACCCAGGCCACCCAGGCCACCCAGGCCACCCAGGCCACCCTGCGGATTCGCCGCGGCGAGCCTGGCCGCGATGTAGGCCGCCGAACCGGAGGCGAGGTCGAGTGTCTGTCCGCTCGCGACGAGCCGGAACCGCAGCCGCGCCCGGAACTGATTGTCGTGCGGTGGCTGTTCGCCAGCGTTCGCCGGCCGCGGGTCGATGAGATCGGTCAGGGACCGCAACGTGCCCGCGTCACACACGGCATCGGCGAATGGCCGTCGACCGTCGCGCTCCTCCTGCCAACCGACACAATAGACCACAAGCACCTCGCCGGATGCCGCGGACGACCACCGGAACAGGTCGGGAACGCTGCGCAGGCCGGGCATCTCGGCAAACAGGGCCTCGGTTCGGCGCGGATCCCGCCCGTCGACGTGACCCGCCGAACCGGCCGCGTGAACGAGATAACGACGATTCGGGATCCGCAGGCCGTGACTTTTGCCCGTGGCGAACTGGTTGATCCATCTGCGCTGGACGAGAAAAGCCGCGGCTTCACCATGAGGACGCCGCTCGGCAACCCGCTCGATGAACGGTCCCAGGGTTTCCGTCTCGTCGGGGTTACGCCTGTTCCTATCTTTGATGATCGGGTCGTCCGGACGTCGCCGTGCGTTGTACTCGCTCAGCAACCAGGCCCGACCGAGCATGACCGCTTGCACCTCACGGCGGACCAGGCGGTCGAAGTAGGCGTTCTCCAGGGCCACCGGCTCCGTGACTGCGAGCTCACTGTTGGGGTCGATCCCGTAGCGTTCCGCAAGTTTCGCGAAGTTCTCAACATCGAGACGCTGCCGGGCATCCAGCATGCGCAGCAGGTCACGCGTACGCGGACAGCCATCGCCCACGTGAACGGCGAGCGCACCGAACATCCGCCGCCGCGCCAGCCACGGCGCCGGGTCGTCCTCGACATGCAGGTCGACAAGCCTGCCGTGAGCGGGCTCCTGGATCGGTCGGACGTCGACCGGTCGACCGTCCGCGAGCGCGGCCATCAGACAACCGATCGTCAGGCCGGTGGGTCCGGTGCCGATACCGGTGACGATGCGGTCCACCTCACGATGGGCCGCAAGCCAATCCTGGAGCACGCGGCGCCCGACCAGCAGCGTCGGCCCGTCGGCAACGATCCGCTCCACGTCGATCTCCACGTCGATCTCCGGGTTGCGGGCGGGCACGTAGAGGTCGGGAACCAGGCTGAGCGCCCGTTCGATCGCCTCGGCCAGCCCTGCGGTATCCCGACCCGTCGGATTCCCGGTATCCGTCGCGACCAGCAGTAGCCGGTCTCCGGGCACCGCCGCCTCGAGCATGATCTCAAGCGGCACCTTCTCCCATCGCCGCTGGGAATCCGCAACGGGTGTCGTCAGCAGCGTCCGGACAGTGTCCTCATCCCGGGCATCGATAGCCGCGCACAGCCTGGCAACCCTCTCCGCCTGGGTGGGGCCAGCGACCGTACCCGCATTTCCGGAACGAAATCGAGCCTGACTGTCCACCCCGAGATCGGACGCCCCGAGAACATGAACGAAGACCTGCACAGTGACCACCCCCGCAGAAACCGGTCACCAGAGTACCCATCGACCCCGAGCCGTCGGCAGCCCGCCTATCCGACCGGACATCTGCCAAGATCGGCGCGAGTTTGTCGCTACGCACGCCTATCCGGCCAAAAAACGTACCGAACAACAAACTCGCGCCGATCATCCATCGGATCCGATGCCGGTCACCACCACCAGGACGGCCGCAGCTCCACCGAACCTACCCCCGCTACCTCAACCCGACTCGGAAAGTCCCCACCCTGCGACGGTGGTGTCGACCTGGAGTCTGCCGAGCACCCGACCCCGTAGGTAGGAACGGTCACTCCCGCAGCCTTTTCCACCTACGGCAAGCC